>JAKPUV010000679.1 GCA_029554925.1 Candidatus Hydrogenedentota bacterium
ACCACGTCGAAGCCCCCCAGCACGATCTCGTTGCCGAAGAGGCCGCGCACGGCGCGCGCGCCCGTGGCCGCCGCCGTCCGCGCGTAGAGCCCGCCGCCGCCGGACAGCAGCCGCGCGCCGAGGGCTTCCGCCGCCCGCGCCTGCGCGGGGTGCCGCACGGACGCGAAAACCTCCACGCCGGGGGCGAGGGCGCGGCACGCCGCCACGGTCAGCAGGCCGATGGTGCCGCCGCCGACGACCAGGGCGCGCGCGCCGGGCGCCAGCGCGTCCGCGGCCTTGAGCACGCCGTGGACCGTGCAGGCCATGGGCTCCAGCAGCACCGCCGCGTCGTTGCCCAGGGCGTCGGGCACCCGGAAGGGCTGGCTGCGGTGCAGGGCCATGCGCGGCGAGAAGCCGCCGCCGACGGCCTCCGGCACCGCGCCCGCGCCCAGGTTCTCGCAGAGCATGTAGCTGCCCCCGGCGCAGCGGGCGCAGGGCGGCGCGATCTCCATCTGCGCGCACGAGGGCCAGTCAATGCGCGGCACAACGCGGTCGCCGGGGCGGAAATCCCCGGCCTCCGGCCCCGCCTCGATAACCTCGCCGACCACCTCGTGGCCGAGGTATTTCCGCTTCACGCCCGGCAGGGCGGCGGAGAAACTCCTCGGCGACATGTCCATCAGCAGGAAATGGATGTCCGTGCCGCAGAGGCCGCAGGCGATGTTGCGCACCAGAAGCCAGCGGCCGTTGGGCAGCGCGGGCTCGGGCACCTCCGCGTAGCGCACCGGCGACAGCGCGCCGATGTTCGGAAACGGGTGGACCGTCCGCGCGGCGCGGTAGAGCGCGTAGCGCACCGGCGCGTTCTCGAAGTACAGGGCCTTCATGCGCCCGAAGACACGGCGCGCAGCGCCGCCTCCAGCGAGGACGCCAGTTCGTCCGTTTCGGCCTCCGTGACCAGGAGGCTGGGGCGGATGACCACGGTGTCCCGCGCTGCGCGGCCCGCGGCGACCAGCAGCCCGTTCTCGAGACAGGCCGCGCAGAGGGCGCGCGCCGTCTCCGGCGACGGGGTCCGCAGGGCGAGCAGCAACCCCTCCCCCGCGACGCCGGACAGGAGGTCCGGGAAGCGTTCCACGAGCCCGTCCAGGGCGGCGCGCAGGCGTTTTCCCATGGCGGCCGCGTTGTCCCAGGGCTTCTCGGCGGCGTAGAGGCCGAGGGCGGCGCGCGCGACGAGGCAGGCCACGTCGGAGCCGCCGAAGGTGGACAGGTGGATCAGCGGGTGGTCGTTCATGAAGCCGTTCACGCGCTGCGTCAGCAGGGTCACCGTGATGGGGAACATGCCGCCGCCGAGGGCCTCGCCGAGGATCAGGATGTCCGGCTCGACGCCCAGGCGCTCAAAAGCGAAACGCGCGCCCGTCCGCCCGAAGTTGGTCTGCGTCTCGTCCACCACCAAGAGCGCGCCGCGCGCGCGGCACAGGTCCGCCAGCCCGCGCGCGTACTCCGGCGTCACGGCGCGGCAGCCGTTCTCCGCCTGGACGGGCTCCAGGAAGACCGCCGCCGTCGTGTTCGTGACGGCGCGCTCCGCCGCCGCGAGGTCGCCGAAGGGCAGGAGCGCCGTTTCGGGGATGAGCGGCCCGTACAGGTCGCGGTCCGCGCGCTGGGACAGGCTCAGGGCGAAGCCCGTCTCGCCGTACCAGGCCCCCTCCAGGGCGGCGAGGCCGGGGCGCTTGGTGAAGCCGCGGGCCACCTTGCAGGCGGCGTCAAAGGCCTCGCCCCGCGTGACGCCGTAGAGGCTGCACTCCAGCGGGCCGGGCACGAAATGCGCCAGCGCCTCGGCGAGCAGGGCCTTCTCCTCGCTGATGATGGGGAAGTTTCCCTGGTCCGCCGCGCGCGCGGCGCGTTTGAGCGCCTCCGCCAGCTCCGGCCGCCGCCGGCCCAGGTTGAAGATGCCCGCCGAGCAGTCGGCGTCCAGATAGCGCCGCCCCCCGGTGTCGAAGAAATGCGCGCCCTGGCGGGCGCCCTCCAGAAGTCTCGGGGTCGTCATCTCAGTTTCCTCCGCCGCGGGAGAACAGGTCCTCCGCCTTGCGCACCCAGGAGAACAGGGACGTCTGCATCTTTTCGTTGTTGAGGAGCCTCAGCACCCCCGGCACCCGGGCCGCCAGCAGCGCCAGCGGGAGCAGGGTCTTCATGTCGCGCACCGCCGCGCGGATGGCGGCGATGATGCCGTCCAGCTCCGCGTCGGACACGGTGATGGGGGCCATGAACCGCATGACCTGCGGCGCGTTGCCGGAGTAGGCGGCGAAGACGCCGTGCCGCGCGAGGGCGTCGGACATCATGGGGCCCATGAACTCGTGGATGTACTCCACGCCGACCATCATGCCGACGCCGCGCACCTCGCGGATGATGCGGGGGTTGGCGCGCAGGAGGTCCTGCAGGGCGGCCTTGAGCCGCGCGCCCTGGCGTTCGGCGTTCTCCCAGAGCCGGTTTTGCTCCAGATAGTCCAGCACCTTCAGCGACACGCGGCAGGCGAGGTCGCCTCCCCCGGCGTGGGTCTCGTGGAAGTCCGGGTGCGCCTCCCGGAACCCGCGCAGGAGCGGGGTGTCCCGGTGGATCACCGCGGCGTTCGCGCAGAGCCCGCCGCCGAGGGACTTGGCCACCGTCATGATGTCCGGCACGACGCCC
>JAKPUV010000681.1 GCA_029554925.1 Candidatus Hydrogenedentota bacterium
CGCAGGGATGGGGCGCGGACACCTTCCACGCCCCATCCCATCCCCCCCTGCGGATTGGCCGCAATGCGGTAAACTCTGGGGGTTTGGGGGCAAAGCCCCCAAGAACACGGCCCAAAGACGCCGTCCCAACACGACAAAAACGCGCCGGAAAAACAGTGCAAAAAACTTGACCGCGAACCACAGTATCTACGACTCCGCGCTCTGGGCACTCGCAAGAGCCCCGGCCTTTCTCCCGTAGGGGCGCTGCTTGCCGCGCCCTCTTCAGTTCGCGTTGGCCGTCTTGACTGGGCCGGGATGTTCGCCGCAGAATGGCGACGCAAGAACGCGGACACCACGACAGGAGCAAGCCGATGACAGGACCATCCATCACCAGGCGGGGATTCATGGGCGGCGTTGCCGGAGCGGCGGCGGCGCAGATGGTGCGGACGGTGGTGGCGCAGACCGCCGACATCGGCACGAAGATCAAGGCCGGGGTGATCGGCTTGGGCGGGCGCGGCAACATGATCGCGCAGTTGGTCGAGGCCCACGGGGGCTACGAGCTCACGGCGGTGGCGGACTATTTTCCCGGGGTGGCCGAGGAGGCGGGCCGGCAGTTCAGCATCCCGGAGAAGAACCGGTTCAGCGGGCTGATGGGCTACCGTCGGCTGCTGGAGAGCGGTGTGGAGGCGGTCTTCCTGGAGACGCCGCCCTACTGCTTCCCGGACCACGTCGAGGCGGCCGTGGAGGCGGGCATCCATGTGTACCTGGCGAAACCGGTGGCCTGCGACGTGCCAGGGTGCCTGCGCGTGGCGGACGCGGCGAAGCGCGCGAAGGACGCCGGGCGGTGCTTCCTGATTGACTTCCAGACGCGGACGGACCCCTTCTTCATCGAGGGCGTGGACCGCGTCCGCCGGGGCGAGATCGGCCCCCTCGGCCTGGTCAGCTCCCTCTACACCGACGAGTCGTTCTCCGACCCGCCCCTCACGGACACCGTGGAGAGCCGCCTCCAGCACCTCATCTGGGTGAACGACGACGGCCTCGGCGGCGGCTATCTCGTGAACGCGGGCATCCACGCCGTGGACGTGGCGCTGTGGCTCGCGGGGAGCACGCCGGTCAGCGCCGTGGGCGCGTCGCGCGTCGCCCGGAGTGACCCGCACGGCGACTCCCACGACGTCTACTCCGTGACCTACGAGTTCGCCGACGGCCTGATCGTGAACCACCGGGGCGAGCACCTGCGCAACAAGTTCGACTTCCACTGCGACTGCG
>JAKPUV010000695.1 GCA_029554925.1 Candidatus Hydrogenedentota bacterium
GACCCGCGGGTCACGAGCGCGCTCATCGGCGCGCGCACGCCGGAACAGGTCCGCGAGTGCGTCGCCGCGCTGGACGGACCGGCGTTCACGCCGGAGGAGCTGGCGGAAATGGACGGCATCGCCCCGAAATGAGTGGTATACTTTTCCGAGACATGCCCGAAATCCCCCTGCCATACCCTCCCCCCCGCCGTGATGACCGCCGCATCGCCGTGGTCTTTCTGCACGGCGGCTGTTCCATGGGCTGCCTCTTCTGTGTCTCCGACACGGCGCTCGAGGGCATGACCCCCGCGCTGTTCGACCGGACCCTGGACCTCCTGGAGGACCGGGGGTTTGAGGAGGTGGTCATCGGCGGCGGCGAGCCCACGGAATGGCCCCATGACTGGCGAACGGCGGCCCGCGCCGCGAAGGCGCGGGGGTTTGTGGTGCAGCTGGGCACGAACGGACGGCTGCTGCCGCCGGAGTACACCGGGTTCGACGCGGTGGACCGCTTTGTGCTCCCCCTGGACGGCGCGACGGCGGAGACGCACGACCGGCTGCGACCGTCGGGGCCGCGCGGCGCGGGCGGCCACCACCGGCTGATCCTGCGGCGGCTGGAGGAACTCCGCGCCGCGGGGCGCGAGGTGACGGTCTCCACCGTGGTGAACGCCCTCAACGTGCGGGAGATCGGCGGCATCGCGGCGCGGCTGAACCGTCTTGTGGAAAACGGCGGACGCCTGCACGCCTGGCACCTGTACCGCTTCCTGCCGGCGGGGCGCGGCGGCGCCCGCCACGCCGCGGACCTGGCCCTCTCGGGGGCGGCCTACGACGCGGCGGTGGCGCTGGCCCGCGCGGCCGCGCCGGACCTCACTGTTTACAAGCGCCCCGACATGCGGCACTCCCGCACCGTGGACTTCTTCTGGAACCGCAACGGCGCGGTCGTCACGGGCAGCGAGGTCTGGGGGGACGCGTCCGCCGTCCGCGCCGAAGAGGCCTGAGCGCGATCCTCCGGTATACGGCGGAACGACAAAAAAAGTTGACAAAATAACCATGGCGTGGTCATAATGTAGCCATGATCCGGCGAGGAATAGAGGCGTCCCTTCGGGATGCCATGGCCGACACCCCGGTGGTGCTGGTGCACGGCGCACGGCAAACGGGAAAGAGCACACTGGCCAAGACCTACGCCCAGTCGGTGGACGGGGCGACCTACCTTACGCTGGACGATGCCACCGTGCTGGCCGCCGCCGTCGGGGATCCGGCCGGGTTTCTGTCCCAATTCACGGGCCCGGTGGTGCTGGACGAGGTGCAGCGAGCCCCCGGCCTCTTTCTGGCCATTAAACTGCTGGTAGACCGGGACCGGCGGCCCGGCAGGTTCCTCTTGACGGGGTCGGCGGATGTGCTGCTTGTTCCCGCCCTCTCCGATTCCCTGGCGGGGCGGATGGAGATTCTCACATTGTGGCCGTTTGCCGGTGTGGAACTGTCCGGCGACCTCTGGTCCTTTGTGGATATGCTCTTCTCGGACAACCCCCTGCCCAAAGCGGCCGCGCTGGAACCGCGCCCCCTCCTCCTCCAGCGCGTCGCCTGCGGCGGATTTCCCGAAGCGTTGGCGCGAACCTCCTCCCGCCGCAGGGATGCGTGGTTTGGCGCCTACATTACCACCATTCTCCAGCGCGATGTCCGCGAGGTTTCAAACATTGAAAACCTGACCATGCTGCCCAGGCTTCTTGCCCTTCTGGCGGCCCGGTCCTGCGGTCTGCTGAACCAGGCGGAGCTGTCGCGCGCCCTCGGAATGCCGCTTTCAACCCTTCGCCGGTACCTCACCCTGCTTGAGATGACTTTTCTGCTCCGGCAGACCCCGGCCTGGTCCGCCAATCTCGGAAAACGTCTGATTAAGTCCCCCAAGGCAACCCTGTGCGACACCGGGCTGATGTCCTTCCTGCTCGGCATAGACGCGTCGCAGGGGATTCCGGACCATCTCACCGGCCCGCTGGTGGAAAACCACGCCGTCATGGAGCTGACCAAACATCTCGGCTGGAGCGCCACCCGGGCTGCTCTTTACCATTTCCGGGACCAGACCGGCCAGGAGGTGGACATCCTGCTGGAGGACGCGATGGGGCGCCTAGTGGGCATCGAGGTTAAAGCGGCCACCGGAGTGTCGAAAGAGGACTTCCGGCACCTCCAACTCCTGAGAAAACAGACGGGCCCGCGATTCCACCGGGGGGTGGTGCTGCACACAGGCACGGAGACGGTGGCTTTTGACGGGCAGTTGTCCGCATTCCCGCTGGGCGCGCTGACACCAGCACCGCGGTCCGGCACGGACAGCCTCCGCTAAGCCGTCCTCAGGCTGCGCGGGCAAGCCCCGAAGGGGTTCGCCGTTTCCTACAGGCGGTCGAAATCGAGCACTTCGCCCTCGTTGAGGTCGTCGTGGTCGTAGAACTCGCGCTCGTACCATTCGCGCCAGGAGGCCGCGTAGAGGCGGACCCACTCGAACTTGGCGGTCATGCCGAGGTCGCGCTGTTCCTCGATGGAGCGCAGGAACTTGTGCTTGTAGATCTGCTCGGCCTGCCGCTCCAGCATCCGGCGCTGGCGCCACTCGCGGTACCGCTGGGCGTAGCGCTCGAACCAGTCGGCGGAGGCGCATTCCCAGCCCACGTCGTAGCCGCGTTTCTGGGAGAGGAAGTACTTGTGGGCCTCAATGTGACGGCGTTCGGCCTCGTTGCGGGGGACGCAATAATCGGCGAGCACCACCGTCTCCGAGGCACAGGTGGTAATAAGTGCGCTCATCGTCTTCTCCGGTTGTTCAACCAATCCGTGCATGAAAGAATGAAAGCAAACTTGCCCGGTGAAGGCGCACTCCCGGTTTTCCGGGGATTTCGCCCTTCACCGAGTCATTAACGTTCTACCACAATCGGTAACCGATGTCAAGAACTTTAAGCCCGTGCCACCGCTTGGGTTGAGGAAGAAAAGCACCACAAAATATGGCCTTTGTGCCGGACGGCCCGAGGCCGTGCATTCCAAGGAAAACGGGGCTTTTTGTCAATCAAATACCCGGCAGCGGCTCTTTGGACAGGGCATCATCCAGCGCTTCAGCGGTGATCCGGTTGTGAGAGGCGTGCCAAACCGGGCGGCTCCGGCGGCAGATGAGGGCTTGCGGGGAGGCATGGGGCACGTCCAGCCGTTCGGACAGAAAATTGGACACCGCGCGGCGCTCCACCACGAGGACCCGTGCGGCCGGGGGCGCGTCGTCGCCCTTCCCGGCGAGCCAGGCCTCAACGCGCCGGAGGGCAGAGGCGGAGATGGGGCACCGGGTGCTGTGCTTGAACACCAGCACGGGCGCGTCGCCGTGGCGTTCCAGAAACGCCCCGGCGTCCTCCAGGGTTGCCAGCTCTTCCATGCGGGGTTCCTTTTTCCGCTTGTAAACACGAAACGGGCCGTGCATAATCCGGAGGGGGGCGGAACCCCGCCCCGGCATCGAAAGGAGCACACCATGGCACTGAGTCGACGCGGATTTTTGGGGGCTGCGGGCATGCTGGCGGGCGGGCTGGCCCTGGGGGCGGCGGAGGCCCCGAAGAAGCTGCGGATCTGCATCATCGGCGACACGAACCTCGGCGGCTTCGGCCATGACCTCCACCGGGCGTGGGAGACGCGGCCGGATGTGGAGATCGTCGGCCTGAGCGACCCCGACGCCGCGGGCCGCGCGAAGCGGGCCGCCGAATGCGGCGCGGCGCGCACCTATGCGGACCATGTGGAGATGCTGGAGAAGGAGCGGCCCGACCTGGTGACGGTGTGCCCGCGCTCGCCGGTGCGGCACCGGGACTATGTGCTGGCGGCGGCGGCCGTGGGCGCGCACGGGTTCATGGAGAAGCCCCTGGCCGTGGACCCGGCCGAGGCGGACGAGATGGCGGCGGCCGTGGCGGCGAAGGGGCTGAAGTGGTCCATCGCGTTCAACTGGGGCCTCGTGGCGGAGGTGCGGCACGCCCTGAAGCTCGTGGGTGAGGGGCTCATCGGCGACCTGATGGAAATCCGCGCACGGGGCAAGGAGGACCACCG
>JAKPUV010000703.1 GCA_029554925.1 Candidatus Hydrogenedentota bacterium
CCCCGCCGGAAGCCCCTCCACGGTCACCGGCGTCGCCCCGCGGTCCTCCCCGGCCAGCAGCACCATGGCCCCCGCCTCGGGCGCGCTCTCGATGATGATCCGGGTGGGGGGCTTGGGCGGCTCTTTGGGGCCGCAGCCCGCCGCCAGCAGCGCGGCGCACAGAAACACAACCCTCCCCGCGTGCCCCATGCCTCCTCTGCATGCGCCCCCCACCGCAGGAATCCTCTTCCCCATGGTGGATGAATCCTTCTCGACCGGCACGTGCAGATAATGATGACTGCGAAACGGAAAAAAACGACGACAACCCGCCGCCTTGTTCACAGTATACCACCCTTTGCCCCCGTTCGCATTATCTTTCTCGTCCCGTTTCGGCTGAAGCATTGGTGGTGCCAATCTTTGCCCCAAGCGTAACCTGAAGCGTCCGGTCCCAGTCTAACCCCCGGTGAAACTTCGCCTTGGGCCGGGGTATTCCCCAGGAAACCGCGTCTGAGGGCGCAACAGAAGGATGCAGGATCCCATGGGCAACTCTTCAGGACGGTGGGTGGCGGGTTCTCTCGCATGCGTGGCGGCTGTGGCGCTGTTCGCCTGGTGGATGTCGCTGGCCCCGTCGGCCCTGCCGGAAAACGCCCCCCCCGAGGCCTTTTCGGCGCACCGGGCCATCAAGCACATCGAGGCCACCTGCCAGGTGCCGCACCCGGCGGGCTCCAAGGCCAACGACGCCGTCTGCGCCTACATTCAGGAGCAGCTCGCCGCGATGGGGGTGGAAACCGTCCTGATTGACGGCCCCAAAGGCGGCCGGCGCGGGCAGTCGCTGGTCTGGGCGCGGGCCGTGCTGGGGCGGGTCCGGGGCACCGCGCCGACCAAGGCCATCGCCGTGGACGCGCATTTCGACTCGGTGCCCTACGGCCCCGGCGCGGCGGACGACACGTCGGGCATCGCGGCCATGCTGGAGACGGCGCGCGCGCTGAAGGCGGGGCCGCCGCTGAAGAACGACGTCATTTTCTGCTTTGCCGACCAGGAGGAGTTTGGCGGGGACGGCGCCCGGGCCTTCATCGAGCACCCGTGGTTCGAGGAGGTGGGTCTGGTGCTGGGGCTGGAGACGCGCGGCGTCAAGGGGCCTGCGCTCATGTTCGAGAGCACCCGGGAGAACGGGTGGATCATCCGGGAACTGGCCAAGTCGGACGCCGCCCCCCGGACCAACTCGATGATGACGGACTTCTACCGGCGCATGCCCTTCGGCAGCGACTTCGACCAGTACAAGAAGCACCGGCCCGGCTTCAATGTCGCGTACATTGACGGGTTCGCCTACTACCACATCATGCTGGACAGCCCGGAGAACGTGTGC
>JAKPUV010000719.1 GCA_029554925.1 Candidatus Hydrogenedentota bacterium
CTTCGACCCCGTCCCCGGCGAACTCGACGCGGCCGCCGCCGCGCGCGTCCTCGGCGCGCAGGCCCAGCTCTGGAGCGAGTACATCCCCACGCCGGAGCACTGCGAGTACATGGCCTTCCCGCGCGCCTGCGCCCTCGCCGAGGCCGTCTGGACCCCGCAGGCCGACCGCGACTACGAAGACTTCACCGCCCGCCTGGCCGAGCACCTCAGGCGTCTGGAAAACGCGGGGGTCAATTTCCGGCCGCTGGATGAGTAGTCTATGGGAGGAGAAGAGTGCGCGCATAGACACGGTGCAGGGTAAATTTGGCGGTCCAGGCAACGGTCAGGGTGCGCGTGTCCTTCGCATAGACCGCGCCGACCGCCTTGTTTTTGTCCATCTCAAGCACCCACTCCGGCGTGAACTCCGCCAGCAGTGTCGAGCCCGGCGAAAAAAAGGTCTTGACTTCCCATACCACTTGTGATAAATGTCAGGTGTAGCGTTTGGCATGGGTCAAACAGCATATTGAGAAGTGCTGCTGATAGCCTCTGCTGAGGCGAAAACGAGGGAGGATGTCAGGATGTTGATGTACACGCGGCATCGTGGGGTGTGCAGGTTCTTCTGTGTGTTCACGCTTGCGTTCTTCCTGCCCGTATCGGTGGAATACTGGCACATTGTGGACGCGGTGGCCTGGGCCGGGGAGCAGCCACAGGCTTCATCACCGGCACCGCTGTCCCTGCTGAACCCTGAGATGCTGAAGGTCTTCACGGGTGGCCCTGCGGGAGAAGGCGATGCCCCCGACCAGCGTGCCAATCTGCCCGAGGGCCGGATTGTTCTGGCGCAGGCGCTCCAAAATGAAACAGCGGGGGGGGGCGACGGAGCGGTTGTCTGACGCCAGAGACGCTGCCAAGAGTGGCAACATTGCAGAAGCCGCCCAGGGGTATTTCCAGGTGCTTGACCGCTATCCCGATGCTTACGAGGCGCATTTGGCGGCTGCCGAGCTTCGGGAAACACTCGGGGATGGTGCGGCCGGTGCGACGGCGGCCCGGGAGATGGCGACGATGGCGGAGCAGGCCTCGGCACCCGCGCGCAAGGCGGCGTGTGAGGCGGTGCTGTCTGCGCTTGGCGGGGACGGGGAAATGGAGAGTCTGCTGGCTGACACGGCGGTGTCGGCCATGCGGGCCTATCCCAACGCCCCCGAGTCCTACGACTTTCCCGGCTATCTGATGGCCTCCGGAAACGAGGACTCCCAGGCGGCGGCGAAGCGCATCACCGCAGACCTTCCGGGAACCCTTGCGGCCTGGCGGTGCGCCGCCCTTCTCACGGGGGCCGAACCGCCCTTGGAGGAATTGGCCAGCGCGGAGGCCCGGTACGGCCTCGTTCGCGCCCAGAGCGACCGCGCCAAGGGGCGGGTCGCCTGCGATGATGCGAAGGCTGCGGGCCGACTGGTGCTTTCGGTTTCCCGCCGCTCTTTCTGGGATTTCCCCCAGAGCGCGGTGCAGGCGCGAATCGCGCCGCTGTACGCCGACGCTCTCAAGGAGCTTCCCCGCGCGGAGCGCGCCCCGGAGGTCATGGGGCTGATGCGCGAGGTCAACGCCGCCCCGACGGGCGTGGCTGCGTGGATGGTCCGCGGGGTGCTTTACGATGAGATGGTCTCCGGCGCCCACGCGTGGGGGGAGGCCTCGTTCCAGAAGGCCAACCAGATGGACTTGGCGGCCCACGGCGCGCTGGACGGCGCCATGGCGGACCAGGCCACGGACCCCCGGGACAAGGCGCGCATCGCGTACTACCAGGGCCTCGCCTACTTCAACAACGGATGGGAGCATTCGGCGGTCCGCTGCTTCGACGAGGCGCTGACCTATCCCTGCTCCGACGTCATCCGCGAATACGCCCTGTACGCCCGGGCCTACGCGCTCGCCTCCATCGGCTGGTACACGACGGGCATGGACGCCGCCGTGGAGGCCTACCAGGCCCAGCTTGCCGCCCATCCACACGGGGAGATGGCCGCCCAGGCGCTGCTTCAGCTTGCCCGCATCTACTACCATTTCGAGGACTACGACAGCGGAAACGTGTTCGCGGAGGAGGTGCTGCGCGGGAAGCCGGACGGGAAGGAGGCGGACATGGCGCGCGCCATGCTCGCCGGCGCGCAGACGGCGGACCGGACCGAGCTCGCCCGGAATGCGGCCGCCGCCGGACCCCAGGAGTGCGGACCCGTCGCCCTGATGAAGCTGCTGGCCGCCGAGGGAATCCCCGCGACGGTGGACGAGCTGGCCCGGCTGGCGGGCACCGACGGGACCGGCACAAGCATGCAGGGCCTCGTGGACGCGGCGACCAGCAAGGGGCTTCCCCTGGCGGGCGTCCAGATCGCCCGGGGCGCGGCGGTGGAGCCCCCCTTCATTGCCTTCGTCAACGGAAACCACTTCGTGCTGGTGCGGGAAAAGGGCGACCGGGGCTATCTGGTGGAGGATGTGGACGGTTCCATGGCCTGGCAGGAGGATGCCGTCTTCCGCTTCGGATGGGACGGCGCCGCCCTCGTTCCGGCAGGCCGGCAGCAGGTGGCAGCCCTTCTTGAGGCAGACACCCTGCGCGACCGTAGGGGGGGGGATAGCCAGCCCAGCAACACGAATACCGAGTGCAGAAATGGGCATGTGCCGCCGTGCGACGGTGGGTGTGACGAATGTCCCCCGCCCCCTCCGCCCCCTCCACCCCCCGGCAATTGCGGAGGCGGTGGCAGCGGCGGTGTGGGTGGCCCCGGTGGTGGGACGAGCATGGGCTTTCTTGCCTCGGATTCGGGCGGATCCGGTCGCCCCGGGGGCGGCGGAGACCCGTGCAACGGAAGGAATACTGAAGATCTGCCCAGTGACCCGGGACTGCCCCCGGGCGCACAGACGGCCACAGGCCGGACGGCGAACGGGTACAACCCGCAATACATGCTCTTCCAAGGAACTTTCTATGACAAGGAAACGGACTTCTCCGTGCCGGTGGCCGGAGGCATGCGCCTGACCTTCTCCCGTCACTTCGCCAACCAGTTCGGGTATCCCCGCAACGACTATTCCAACTGGTTCTACGATGAGGACACCCAGCAGACGACATTTCTCGACCTCCCCTACCGCAACAGCATCGGCATGAGCTGGTCGCACAACCTCAACATGCACCTGCGGGTCTCCCAGGAATACGGGTTTGTCGTTGTCTACGATGAGATGGGTAATCCGACGACCTACACCCGCCACTGCGAAACCCCGCAGGGCGGAAGCTGCACCCCCGCCACGGGCTGCATCTGCACCACCGCCGACAGTTTTCCCTACAACGCCAACGCGGACTATTACGTCCGCAACACACCGCCGGACTGGGAGGCTCACGGCGAGGGGTACAAGGGCGAGCTGTGGGAGGAGGGGGTGGTTCTCACGCGCCACCTCAGCGGCGGACAGACCAGCGGGTGGAGCCTGTCCATGCCCAACGGCACCGTCTACGGGTTTGCTCCCGAGACCGCCTGGGACGAGCACTATGCCCGGCTCGAGTACATTCAGGGACGTTCGGGCGCGCAGGTCACCCTCAGTTACGACGCCTACGGCCGCATAGACACGGTGAACGCGCCCTCCGGCGACGGCCGCTATCTGGACTTCCAGTATTCCGGGACATCCAACCGGATCATGGGCATCACCCTCAAGGACGGAACCACCCCCGTCCATGTGGTGTACTACGGCTACGGCACCAACGAAACCCTCGTCGCTGTGGACAATGACAACGACTCAATGAACTGGCCCAACATAACCTACGGATACAGTTCCGACGCCAATTATCCGGGCTCCTTCATGCTCTCGTCCCACGGCAAAGGTGGCTTCACCGCCAGCATCAGCTACACGTGGGGGGCGAGCCCCCCGTGGACCGACCAGCCAATGAGTGTCACGGTCACGAAGGGCGGCATCCAGAAGACTACGTTCACAAACAATGCGGCAACGGGTTATGTGACCGCGATCAACTACGACCAGCAGGACAATCCCGTCTCCAAGACGGTGTACTGTCCCGACTGGTACGCCACCACCATCGCCTGGGTGCGGTTCTACACCACCCCCGGCGGCTCCAACTATCAGCAATGGTCCTACGAGTACAACGCCGACCATTTCCTGACAAAGGTCAAGCGCCCCACGAACAACAGCGGCAGCACCACCGACTACATGACCTACACCTACAACGGCCAGGGGCGGACGCTCACGGAGACGGAGAAGGGGCCGAACGGCAACAACATGGTGACGTCGTACCAGTACGACGCCTCGGGC
>JAKPUV010000738.1 GCA_029554925.1 Candidatus Hydrogenedentota bacterium
GTCCCGGACACGGGGGAGGTGGAGGCCTGGATTGACCTGACGGGCATCCTGACCCCGGAGGACCGCGCGGGACACCGCGTGGACGTGCTGAACGGCATCGCCTACGACCCGGCCACGAAGCGGCTGTGGGTCACCGGGAAGAAGTGGCCCGTCCTCTACGAGATCACGCTGCGCGACCTTCCCGCCGCCGCGGAATGACGCCCGCGCCCCGCCGCCTGATACAATGGCCCCCGTGACCAAAGCAAGGAGCCTCCCGTGCCCGAAGACCCCGGAATGATGATTCTCCAGTTCCTGTGCCTGCTGTTCTCCCTCAGCGCGCACGAGGCCGCCCACGCCGCCATGGCGGACCGCTGCGGAGACCCCTCGGCCCGCCTCCTGGGGCGCATGACGCTGAACCCCATTAAGCACATTGACCCCCTGGGCACCGTGGTGCTGCCCCTCTTCGCCATGTTCAGCAACTTCTACATGTTCGGGTGGGCCAAGCCCGTACCCTACAACCCGCGAAACCTGCGCAACCTCCGGCGGGATTCCGTGCTCATCGGCCTGGCCGGCCCCGCCGCCAATCTGGCGCTGGTCCTTGCAACCATTGTGCTGCTGCGCGGCGTGGCTATGGCCGCCGGATTCTCGGACAACAGCATGACACTCGCCCTGATTCTCAGGACGCTCATCTTTCTGACTTTCATCAACCTGCTTCTCATGCTCTTCAACCTGATCCCGCTGCCCCCCCTGGACGGGCACCACCTTGTGGAGGCCCTGCTGCCCCCCAAGACGGCGGAGCAGTTCGAGAAACTGGGCCCCTTCAGCCTGATCATCCTCTTTGTGCTGGTCTTCCGCTTCAACATTCTCGACACGCCGATGCGGCTGCTATCCAAGGGCGTCTTCACCCTGGCTTTCTACGGAACACCCCTGCAAGGGACGCCCCTTTACACCACCCTCACCGGCGGGTGAGGGGAGGATGCCGGAGCATGCGCCCCAGAATTTCCTTTGAACGCCTTCCCGGGCCGGTCCCCTACGGGGACGCCTTCGAGATACAGCGCGCGCGGCGGGACGCCGTGGAGCGGGGGGAGGCGCCCGACACGGTCTTCCTGCTGGAGCACGCCCCGGTGATCACCCTCGGCAGAAAGGCGGACGCCGCGCATGTGCTGGCGCCGCCGGAGAAACTCAAAGACCTCGGCGTCGCGCTCGTCCCCTCCGACCGGGGCGGCGACGTCACCTACCACGGCCCCGGCCAGATGGTGGCGTACCCCGTTCTCGACCTGCGCCGCCGACGCTGCTCGGTGCAGTGGTACCTGCGCTCCCTCGAGGAGGCGCTTATCCGCCTGCTTGCGGACTACGGCATCACTGCGGACCGTCTGGAGGGGCACACGGGCGTCTGGGTCGGCAATGAGAAGATCGCCGCCGTCGGCGTGGGCATCCGCCAGTGGGTCACCTTCCACGGAGTGGCGCTCAACGTGGCCCCCGACTGGGGCCACTGGTCGCTCATCGTTCCCTGCGGCATCCGCGACCGGGGGCTGACCTCGATGGCGCGCCTGCTCGGCCATACGCCCCCGATGGCGGAGGTGATGGACCGGTTTGAGCGGGCCTTTCTGGGCGTGTTTTCGGAGAACGCCGATGCTGAGGCGTCGGCGGGAAAGGAGCGGATCCATGGCGGTTGAATCGGTGGCCTACGCCCGGGCGGGGCTCATGGGAAACCCGTCGGACGGGTATTTCGGCAAGACCATCAGCATCATCATCCGAGACTTCTCGGCCAAGGTGAGCCTGTACGAGAGCCCGGAGGTCGAGATCATCCCCAGTTTCCAGGACCGGTCAAAGTACCCCGGCATCCGCGAGCTCGTGGAGGACGTCAAGAGCAACGGCTACTACGGCGGCATCCGGCTGATGAAGGCCGCCGTCAAGAAGTTTTTCGACCACTGCCAGACTCAGGGCGTCCGGCTGCCGGACCGGAACTTCTCCCTGCGCTACCGGTCCACGATCCCGCGCCGCCTCGGGCTGGCGGGGTCCAGCGCCCTCGTCACCGCCACGGTCAAGTGCCTCATGGAGTTCTACGAGGTGGAGATTCCCAAGCCCCTGCTGCCCAACCTCATCCTCAGCGTGGAGATGGACGAGCTGGGCATCACCGCGGGGCTCCAGGACCGGGTCATCCAAGTCTACGAGGGCGCAGTCTACATGGACTTCGACCGCGACCTCATGGAGTGCCGCGGGTATGGCGAATACGAGGAGCTGGACCCGGCGCTGCTGCCGCCGCTGTTCATCGCCTACCGGACCGATCTGGGCGAGGGCTCGGAGACCATCCACAACAACGTGCGCCAGCGCTGGCTTGCCGGGGAGCCGGATGTCGTCCAGGCGATGAAGGACTTCGCCTCCTACGCCGAGGAGGCCCGCACCCTCCTGAAGGCCGGCAAAGGCCTGGAGATCGGGCCGCTCATGGACAAGAACTTCGCCCGCCGCCGCTCCATCTTCACCCTCGACCCCGGCACCGTGGAGATGGTGGAGTGCGCGCGCCGCCTCGGCGCCCACGCCAAATACGCCGGGTCCGGCGGCGCCGTCGTCGGCATGTACTACGACGAGGAGATGTACGGGCGGCTGGTGCACGCCATGGGCGAGAAGGGGATCGCGGTGATGAAGCCCCGCGTGGAGGCGTCATGAGCTTGGAACCGGGCACCCTCTACCTCGTCGCCACCCCCATCGGGAACCTGGAGGATATCACCCTGCGCGCCCTGCGCGTGCTGGGGGAGGCCGACGCCCTCGCCTGCGAGGACACCCGCACCACCCGCATCATTTTTGAGCGCCACGGCATCACTGCGCCCGCCCACCGCTTCTCCTACCACGAGCACAACGAGGAGCACGCCGCCCGCCGCATCGCGGGCCTGCTGGAGGAGGGCAGGAGCGTCGCCCTCTGCACCGACGGAGGGTGCCCGGGCATCAGCGACCCGGGCTACCGGATCGCCGCGCTCTGCCACGAAAAGGGGTACCGCATCGAGGTGGTGCCGGGGCCCAGCGCCGTGACCACGGCCCTGCTGGCCTCCGGACTCTCCACTGCGAGCTTCTCGTTCAAGGGCTTCCCGCCCCGGAAACCCGGGCCCCGCCGCCGCTTCTTCGAGATGGAGAAGGATCTGCCCCATTCCCTCGTGGTCTTCGAGTCGCCCTACCGCGTGGGGGCCTGCCTCGCCGACGCCCACGCCGCCCTCGGCAACCGCCTCGCCGCCGTCTGCCTGGAGCTGACCAAGAAGTTCGAGAGCGTCCGGCGCGGGTTTCTTGCGGACCTCGCCGCCGAATTCGCCGGGAAGCAGGTCAAGGGCGAGGTCACCCTTGTGATTTCCGGGAACAACCCGAAATTCGCGGTCGAAGAGGACGACGACGGGGAAGAGGGGGAGTAGCCCCGCCCGGAATGCCATTCCCCGCGGACATGTTGCTACTATAAAGGCAACAGCGGCAACGGGAAAGGGATGTTTATGAAACGGACAAAACGCGGAATAGGCATCGGCGCGGCGTGCCTGGGGGCGCTGCTTCTTCTGGCGGGGCATGCGGCGTTCGCGCAGCCCGCCGGACCGGCGGTGTCCCACTCGGCGCTGGTGGAAACCTCCGCCGTCGCGCCG
>JAKPUV010000756.1 GCA_029554925.1 Candidatus Hydrogenedentota bacterium
AGCGTCTTCACCATCAAGGAGTGCATGAGCACCATCCTGCCCATGTCGAAGACCACGGCGTGCCTCTCCCTCGGCCTGATGAACGACGAGGGCCTCACGGCCTTCTGCGAGTCCGACTTCGTCGTCGTGCCCGCGGGCGTCCTCCTGCGCTACGTCTCCGGGCGCCCCGTGTTCATGCACAACTCCACCTTCCCCCACGACGGCGTGGTCACCTGCGCCCACTGCGCCTCGCCGCGCCGCCTCGACGGCGACCGCTACGAGCCCACCCGCATCCTCACGCACTACGAGTCCGACTTCGGCGCGGCGCCCAAGGTCGAGATGCCCGTCGGCCAGCTCGTCAGCTTCATCGACCCCGAATACGCCACCGGCCGCTGGGTCGGCCTCAAGGGCGAGGTGGTGGACAACCCCTTCCTCGAAATCTGCCGCAGCCAGCAGGACGTCCGCGTCCACGGCGACTGGAAACGGCTCCTCCACGAGGTCCGCGACTCCCACTGGATGATGGCCTACGGCGACCACCTCCGCGAGGTCGGCTACGCCGCCGCCAAAATCGGCGTCACCTGGGACAACCTCTCCGAGGAGGCATAGCCCGGCACGGACGGACACGGACCCGCACGGACGGACACGGACGAAGGCAGCGCCCCCGCCCGGAGGGTCAGTCCGCCAGCCCCGCGCGGCGGGCCATCCATGCGCCCAGAGGGCGCGCCTTGGCGAGGCACACGAGGCAGACGAGGACCACAAAGAGACTCCGGAAGAGCCCCTCGCCGCCGCTGGAGTGGGCGCGCATCTCCTTCCCGGAAAAGAAGGCCAGGACCGCGACGTCCCACAACGCGGCGGGCAGCGTTGACAGGGCACCGCCCAGAAGAAAGAGGGAGATCACGCCGATGAGGAGGCAGAGGGCGTCGGCATGCGTGAGGGCAGAAGGGGTCGCCTGACCGTCTTCCGGCCAGATGCGGCGTGTCACGAGGAACGGCCGGCACAGGAACACCAAGCCCATAGTCCCCAGAAGGACGGTTCCGACAAACGTCGCCGCCATCATGCAGGCGGCGGGCAGTGTCGCGGCGGGATTGGCGAGGGGAATCTGCCCGGAAAGCAGGGATGCAATCCCCCATATTCCTGACGAAGCCGGATTCACCGTGTTCAGCAGGATGAAGAGCCCCATTGCCCGGAGCGCCGTGTCCTGAAGGGCGGCCAGCGAAACGCCGCTGCCGGGAACTGCCGTCTCTTCTGGGGGGCGGGTGTCCGTTGCCGTGTCCATCAGGCGTTCTCCCCGGGTTCGGTCGCAGCGCCGTGCCCGATGGGGGCGGCAATCCACGCGCCAATATGGCGCGCCCCGAGCACACACACGGCGGACAGCACGCAAGGCGCCAACTGCACCACCCAACCCGAAAAGCTTGACGGAAGTTCACTGGAACTCATCTGCATGACGGCCCGCCAGCCAATCACGGGAAGCGTGTCCACTGACCGAAGGAACTCATACAGCCCCACCACGGCGACCCAGAAGGCCATGGTTGTCTTGGGCAGCGTGACGGGGGTGGCGTCCCCCGCATCTTCAGGCCAAATCCGCCTGCGGATGGCATCGGTCCGGCGGAGAAAGGTCCACGCCAAGACAATCCAGACAACTAGAACCGCCAAAAAGAAAAAATTGTCGGCCAAGAATCCCGGCCCGCCCCTGGCACCCCAGTGCTCGGACAACATGCCCAGGACCAGTTGGATCCAGGAAAACGAGATGAACAGGCCGTAGACCCCGAACAACTTCAGGATCAGATCCCGGATTTGGGGAACATTCATGCGGGCCTCCTCTCCGTGCGGCGCGCCGGACCGTCCGGCGCTTGGGACTACGATAGGACATCTCCGCCGGAGAATCAAGGCGCGGGGCGTTGTGCGGACGGGGCG
>JAKPUV010000784.1 GCA_029554925.1 Candidatus Hydrogenedentota bacterium
CCCCGACGGGACCGTCCGGCTGCACGTGACGCCCTTCGAGATCCGGACGCTGAAGGTGGTCTTCAAATAGACGGACGCCGGACGGGCGCTCTGTGCAAGAAATTCCCGCGTCTTTTGACCGCCGGGGGGAAACGTGACACAATACCCCCCGAGTCTTTGGGCCAACCACAAGGAGCCTGCCATGAGGAAACACGCGCTGACGTCTGTCGGGCTGTTGCTGCTGTTTGCCGTTTCCGGAGCGCTGGGGTGCTCGCCGGCCGCGCCGCCCGCGCCCCCGGCGGCGAAGGCGCCCGCCGTGCCCGCACCGGCGGCCCCCGCAGCGCCTCCGGTCCAGGAGGCCGCGCCCGCCCCGGCGCCGGCTGCGGAGCCCGCGCCGGGCGCGACGCTCTACCGCGACACCTGGGGCGTGCCGCACATCTACGCGGACACGCTGGCGGACGCCGCCTTTGCGGCGGGGTACGCCCAGGCGGAGGACCGCCTGCAGGACCTCTACATCAACGTGCGCATGGCCACGGGCCGGCTGGCGGAGGTGGCGGGGAAGGACGTGCTGCCCATTGACACGCGCATGCGCCTGGTCGCCAACGCCGAGCGCTGCGAGGCGTACTGGGCGGCGGCGCCGGAGGAGGTGCGCGTCCTGGGCGACCGCTTCATGGACGGCGTGAAGGCCTTCCTCGCCGAGCATCCCGACCGGCAGTCCCCCGTTGCGGTGGAGCTGCACGGCTGGCAGTGCCTGGCCGTGGCGCGCACCATGATCTTCAACTGGCCCCTCGACCAGATCCAGGAGGAGCTGGAGAAGAAGGGCGACGCGCCGCCGTTCAGCTCCAACTCCTACGCCGTGGCCCCGGCGCGGTCGGCGGACGGCACGGCGATCCTCATGACGGACCCGCACCTCACCTGGGAGGGCATGGCGGTGTTCACCGAGGCCCGGATGCACGCCGCCGGACTGGACATGGCGGGCTTCTGGCTTGTGGGCACGCCGCTGCCCGTGCTGGGGCATTCGGCGCACGTCGCCTGGGCCTGCACCACCGGCGGGCCCGACACGTCCGACGTGTACATGGTCAAGCTTAACCCCGACAACCCGCTGCAGTACCAGTACGAGGGGGCGTGGAAGGACTTCGGCGTCCGCAAGGCCACCATCAACGTGCTGGGCGGCGACCCCGTGGAGATGACCTTCCTTGACTCGGTCTACGGCCCCGTCTGGGAGCAGCCCGACCCCGCCAAGGGCATCGCCTATTGCGGCGCGAGCCGCTACATCGAGTCCATGGGGCTCCTGGAGCAGTCGCTTGCCATGGTGCGCGCCACCTCCTGCGCGGAGTTCCGCCAGGCCCTCGGCATGTTCGAATTCATGGAGCAGAACATCTCCTTCGCCGACACGGCGGGCCACATCGCCTACCTGCGCAACGGTTCGGTGCCCGTGCGGCCCGAGGGCGTGAACTGCGCGGTGCCGATTCCCGGCGGCGTGGAGGCGACCCGCTGGCAGGGTTTCCACGGGCTGGACGACCTGGTGCAGGTGCTGGACCCGCCGCAGGGCTACTTCCAGAACTGCAACTGCAGCC
>JAKPUV010000788.1 GCA_029554925.1 Candidatus Hydrogenedentota bacterium
GGCCCCGGCGGCCCGGGCACCGCCTTGCAGCCCTTGATCGGGTTCCAGATGCTCCATCCGGCCGGCCGCGAGCCGTCCCACTGCGCAAAATCGGTGTTTTCGAGCAGTTCCCCGGTCATCCCGGCCTGCAGGGCGCGCGCGCGCGCCTTCGCCTCCTTGTCCGCTTCCTGCGCCCCCGCGGGGGCCAGCGCGGCGAGCGCGGCCGCCAGCAAAAGGGCCGCCCGGATTCCGTGTGTGCGTGGCTGCTTCATGTGTGGTGAACGATTTTCCAGGGCCTCGGGGCGACACGGCGCGCGCCGCCCCGCTGATACTACCACAGCCCGGACCCGCGTCACCCGATGCGGGCCCAGGCCTCCGCAAGCAGGGCGAAGGCCTCGTCCATCTCCTCCCGGTCCATGACCAGGGGCGGGCTCACCCGCAGCACCTTCTGCGCCAGGGGGCCGAGGAAATGCACGCCCTTCTTTTCCCGCGCCCGGTAGGCCTCCAGCACGCAGCGGTTTGCCGTCTCGGCGTCCGTCATCTCCAGGCCGTAGACCATGCCCTCGCCGCGCACAGCGCGGATGAACGGGAAGCGCTTCTGGAGGCGCGCCAGGCCGCCGCGCAGCCACTTGGACGCCTTCTTCACATGGTCCACCACGCGCTCCTCCCTGAACACGTCCAGGGCGGCGCACACGGCGGCGCAGGTGCCCGGCGTGGCGCTGTAGGTGTCGCTGCCCTCGCCGTAGTCCAGCGCGCCGAGCACGTCGGCCCGGCCCACCACCGCCGCGCCCGGCTCGCCGTTCGCCAGGCCCTTGCCCAGCACGACGAGGTCCGGCCGCACCCCGTAGGTCTCGAAGGCGTACATGTTCCCCGTGCGCCCGAAGCACGACTGCACCTCGTCGAAGATGAACACGGCATTCTCGGCGCGGCACCACTCCTGAAGCATGGCGTGGTACCACTTGGGCGGGTGGTAGGACCCCCGCGCGCCGAGGTAGGGCTCCGTGATCAGCAGCGCGGCGCGGCCGCCGCACTCCGCGGAGAGCGCCGCCAGCTCGCGCTCGCAGTCCTTTTCCGTGAAGGGCGCGTCCAGGGGAAACGAAATGAACCGCACATTGGGGTTGGGGCTGGTCTCGCCCGTCACATCCGCCGCCAGCCCCTTCTTGCCGTGGAACCCGCCCCGCGTGGCGATGAGCAGGGGCTTCTCCGGGTGCAGGTGCATGGCGCACCACATGGCCTTCTGGACACCCTCCGACCCGCTCGCCGCCCACAGCACCTGTTGCGCGTTCGGGTTGCGCCGCGCCATGGAAACCACCAGCCGCCGCGACGCCTCCACCATCGGCTCCGTCACCATGTTGTAGCCGTTGCGCGGCACGCCCCGGCGGTACGCCTTCAGCCGCTTCTCGAACAGCGAGTGGGCGTAGCCCAGGTTGGACACCAGCACGCCGGACGTGAAGTCAATGAGCTTCCGGCCGTCCGCCGTCCACAGGCGGCAGCCCTTCGCGCGGACCACCGCGGCCTGGGTCGGCGTGCGGGTGCTCTGCCCGCGGGGGATGTAGCGGTCCGCCAGCACGCGCAGGGCGTTCCCCTTCGGCTCGTTGTCATGCAGAATCGCGGCCATGAAAAAAACTCCTTTATATGTAGTACATCGGCTCCCGGCCGGAAAATTCGGCCATTTGCCGGAGACTGATCTTTCCCAGCAACCCCTGAACCCCGTCCGCGATGCGTGCCCACACCGCCTTCACCTCCTCGCACCGCCCGTCGTCCACCGGCAGCGGCGTCAGCACCGGCCCGTCAATGGCCGCCACGATCTGCAGCAGCGTGATCCGGTCCGGGCTCTCCGAAAGGCTGTAGCCCCCCTGCGCCCCCCGCACGCTCGCCACCAGCCCCGCCCGCTTGAGCTGGAGCAGGATGTGCACCAGGTACTTCTCCGGAATGTGCCGCCGGTTTGCCAGTTCCTGCACCGTGATCACCGCCCCGTCCCCGTGGTGCAGGGCCAGTTCGGCCATCGCCCGGCAGGCGTATTCACAGCGCGCGGATATGTTCATGGGCACCCTTTCCGGAATCCTTAGTATTCCGCTTATTATTCAGGAATTCCGGTCCCCGCGTCAACCCGGCCAAGTGCCGCCCTCGTCCATACAGTCCATGGCGTCCATTTTGTCCATAGCCCGGGGCCATTGCCGACACGGACGATATGGACAACATGGACGATATGGACGCCCGCCCCCTACAGGTGGACCACCGTGCCCTCGTCGGGGAGTTCGGGGGTGAGGCCGTGGCGCTCCTGGATGCGGGCGCGCAGGGCCTTGCGGGCCTCGTCCTCGCCGTGGTTGATGAACACCTTCGGGCGGCAGGGGGCCATGACGTCAAGCCAGGCGAGCAGGTCTTTCTGTCCGGCGTGGGCGCTGAACCCGCCGAGGGTGTGCATTTCCGCGCGGACGGCGATCTTTTCGCCGTGGATGGTGACGCTCTTGGCGCCCTGCACCAGCATGCGGCCCAGCGACCCGGCGGCCTGGTAGCCCACGAAGAGCACGTGGGTGCCGTTGCGCCAGAGGTTGTGCTTCAGGTGGTGGAGGATGCGGCCGCCGGTGCACATGCCCGCGCCCGCCATGACGAGGCAGGGGCCGTTCACCTGGTTGATCTCCATGGACTCCTGCACCGTCTGCGTGGCCTTGTAGGTTTTCAGGTCGCTCTCGAGGTTTCCCTCGCGCAGGAAGCCGGACATCTCGTCGTCGAACAGTTCGGGGTGGCGCATGGTGATGCGGCTCGCCTCGATGGCCATGGGACTGTCGAGGAACACGGGGAAGGGCTTCACCTTGCCCTCGCGGAACATCTCGGCGAGGATCATGGTCATGACCTGCGCGCGCCCCACGGAGAAGGTGGGCATGAGCATCTTGCCGCCCCGCGCCACCGTGTCCCGCACGATCTCCTCGAACTCCGCCACCGTCTCGCCGAAGGGCCGGTGCTCGCGGTCGCCGTAGGTGGACTCCAGCACCACCAGGTCCGCCTGGTGGAAGGGCTCATAGTCCCTCAGGATGGGCGCGCCCTTCGGGCCGAGGTCGCCCGAGAAGACCGCCGTCTTCGTGCGGCCCTCCTCGTCCACGCACACCTGCACGCTCGACGAGCCCAGCAGGTGCCCCGCCTCGGTGAAGCAGGCTCGGATGCCGGAGGCCACCTCCACCGGCTCGTTGTAGGGCACCGGCGTCAGCCGCGCGATGGCCTCCTCCGCGTCGTCCACCGTGTACGGCGGCTCCACCGCCTTCTGGCCCGAGCGCTGCCGCTTTCGGTTCTGGCGCTCCGCGTCCTGCGCCATCAGCCGCGCCGCGTCCCGCAGGATCAGCGCCACCAGGTCGTTCGTCGCCGGCGTGCCGTAGAACCGGCACTTTTCCCCCGCCTTCACCAGCATGGGCAGGCGGCCCGAATGGTCCAGGTGCGCGTGTGTGACCAGCACCGCGTCCAGCTTCTGCCGCGAGACAAAGGGGGCGCGGTTCCGCGCGTCCGCCTTCTTCCCCCCCTGGAACATCCCGCAGTCCACCAGCACGCGCCCCCGCGCGCTCTCCACCAGCGTCGCCGACCCTGTCACCTCCCCGCCCGCGCTGCCCAGAAAACACACCAGCATGACGCACTCCTTCGCGCTTCCCCGCCGCGCCCATCCGCGGCGGCAGGGCCATGATACTCCCCCCGCCGCGCCCGAGTCACGCACGGGAGGAACGGCCCGGATCGCCGGATAGGCAACGGCCCATGTGTTCGCTCCGGGGCGCGGCAAGCAGCGCCCCTACGGGAGGAGAGTCTGGCGTCTTCGCGTATGCCCAAGGCATGGCAGGTAGGGGCGCCGCTTGCTGCGCCCTCTTCGTTCTCGGCGGGGCAGTCTCACCCGGCGCTGGAGGAGCAACTCCTCCCAAAAAAACAGCGTGCGTTTCCCCGCACTTTCACACAACACGCCTGATCCCGTTCCTCTACCTTGTCACGCGATGCGGATGGCCGTGGAGAGGGCGCCGCGGAACTGGTCGAGGTGGACGCGGCAGGATTCGGGGGGGAGGTCGCGGGCGTCGGCGGGGAGGAGGTCCTCGACGACGACCCAGTGCGCTCCGAGGCGGGCGGCGCGGCCCATGAGGGCGACGTCGGCGCAGCCGTGGACGACGATCTCGGCGCGGAGCTCCTGGTAGCGGAGGTATTCGCCGAGGAGCTTGACGCGCTCGGTGAGGGGGCCCGCGGCGGGCGCGCCGCCGCCGGGCTCGGCGGACAGGAGGACCACGCGGTCCACCAGGGGCAGCAGGTAGTCCGCCTTGGTCAGGGGGGTGCCGGGGAACAGGGCGACGCCGGGCGACACGCCGAGATCGCGCAGGCGGCCGAGGGCGCGGTGGGGGTGGGGGCAGCCCTCGAGCTGGAGGGTGACGCGGGGGCAGCCGAGCGCGGCGAGGGCCTCCAGCACCGCGGATCCGGGGCACACGGGGGCAAGCACGTGGCAGGGCAGGGGCGCGACGGACGCGGCGGCCCGGACCGTGTCCGCGCCGAGCCCGCGCAGGGGCGTCTCGGAGGGGTCTCCCAGGGGCAGGAACCACTCGTCGGTCCCGGTGTCCGCCTGCAGAAAGGGCTCCATGCGGAGCAGGGGAAGGGACGCCGCGGACAGGGAAATCTTCGGGAGCGTGCTGGCCACCTGTGTTCTCCTCGTGACGAAACCGTTCAGTCGCCGGGGTTTGCCGCCAGAAACGAGTCCACCGCCGCCGCCAGGGGCATGGAGGGCTGGGCCCCCTCGGTCCTGGAGGCCAGCGCCCCGGCGGCGTTCGCGTAGCGCAGGGTTTCGCGCATGCGCGCGGGGTCCCACCGCAGGGCGAGGGCCGCCGTGAAGGCGTCGCCCGCCGCCGTGGTGTCCACGGCCTCCACGGGGAACGCGGGCAC
>JAKPUV010000822.1 GCA_029554925.1 Candidatus Hydrogenedentota bacterium
CCCCTGCGACAGCCCGTGCGCGCCGATGTACAGCACGACAAAGGTCTCGCCGCCCCACCCCTGCCGCTCCCGCACGGCGTTCATGCGCGGCAGGGGGTGGAAAAAGTCCACCTCGATGCCGTTGGGAATGCAGTGCACCCGTTCCGCGGGAACACCGTCGGCAATGAGGGCGTCGCGCGACGCCGGAGCCACGGCCACCACGGCCGCCGCGCGCCGGTAGAGGAAGGTCTCGAGGAACCGCAGCGGCGCAATGAGCAGGGGGCTGGTGATGACGCCCAGATCCACAATCTGCCGGGGCCACAGATCGCGCACCTCGAAGACGAAGGGACACCGCCGCCGCAGGGCGGCGATCCAGCCGGACACGCCGCACAGCAACTGCGGGGAAGTGGCGGCGACCACGTCCGCCGGGCCGCCGAAAAACGCCGCGACCACGGTGGAGGAAAGCATGAAGGAGAGGAAGGAGAGGCTGCGCAGGACGACGCCCCGATTCTTCGCGGCGAACATCCAGCAGCGCAGCACGGCCACGCCGTCCACCTGCTCCCGGGTCAGCAGGCGGCCCCGGTATTCCGGCGGCACCACGCCCTCGGGATAGTGCGGCACGCCGCAGACCACCGTCACCCGGTGGCCGAGACGCGCCCAGGCCCGCGCATGCTCATGGGTCCGCGCCGCCGGCGCCCCCGGCTCGGGCGGGAAATACTGGCAGATGAACAGGATGCGCACGAAACCGGTCCCCCGCGCCGCGCGGCTGGTCGGTCACACTTCGTTCTGGATGATCTGGTCAAGCGTCTGCCGCCGCCGGATGAGGCGGAAGGCCCCGTCGGTCTCGCGGAGCACCTCCGCGCACTCGGGGAAGCTGTTGTAGTTCTTCGCGGCCATCCCGGCGCAGTAGGCCCCCGCGCCCTCCATCACCAGCAGGTCGCCCGGCACCGCACGGGTCAGCGTGCGCGTTGACAGCCCCTCGGAATTCCCCGGCTCGGGGGTGAAAATGTCGCCGCTCTCGCAGCAGTGGCCCACCACGATGCACTCCGCCGTGTCCCGCGTCTCCGCCGCCGCGGGCACCGTGACCAGGGGGTGCTGGGCGCCGTAGAGGCTGGGCCGCAGGTTCTCCGTCATGCCCGCGTCGGCCTTGATGAACCGGTAGCCGTCCGCGCCCGTGTCCACCACGTCCTCCACCGAACAGACCAGCGCCCCGGCGTTCGCCACGAGATAGGTGCCCGGTTCGACCTCCAAGTGCAAACGGCGGCCGTGATCGCGGGCAAAGGCCTCGAAGGCGGGCACGATCTGCGCGCCGATCTCCTGAAGGTTGGCCCCCTTCTCATAGGGCATCCGGGCGACCTTGTACCCGCCGCCCAGGCTCAGGCGCGTCACCTCCGGCAGGCGCGCCGCGATGCCCAGCGAAAGCCCCGCGCAGTGAACCCACACCTCCGGGTCCGATCCCGAACCGATGTGCGTGTGCATGCCCGTCACGCGCAGGCCGTGGGCCTCCGCCGCCGCCAGCGCCTCGTCCAGGTGCCCGTGCCAGATGCCGAAACTCGCCCCGGGGCCGCCCACGTTTGTGCGGTTCGTGGCGCCGGAACCCAGCCCGGGATTGATGCGCACCGACACCTCGGTGTCGGGAAACAGCCGCCCATAAACCTCCAGCTGGCGGATGGAGCACGCGTTGAACAGGCATCCGGCCCGCACCAGCGCCTCCAGGTCGTCCGGAAGCTCCTGCGCCGTGATCTGAATGTGCGCCGCCGGAATCCCCGCGCGCATCGCCCGCGCCGCCTCGTATCCGCTGCTCGCGTCTATGTGCAGCCCGAGTTCGTGGAACACCCGCAGCACCGAAGCGTTCGGGCAAGCCTTCATCGCGTACCGCGCCGTCAGCCCGAAGGCGTTCGGAAACGCAAGCACTTCGCGGCCCCGCGCCTCCAGCGACGCCCGGTCGTACACGAACACCGGCGTGCCAAACTCCCGGCGAACCCGCCGGACATCCTCTTCTGTCAAAAAGGTGAGCTTTTCCATCGAATTTCCCTGCAAATGGCCCGTTGAACTGCACAACAAGCCTAACATGCCCGTCCGCCGCGCCGCCACCCGGAACCCGCACAAAGGCGGCGCGTCCGGAATCCCCCTTGACGTCCCGTAACGAAAGGCCTAGACTTTTGTATATTTCGCAGGACGGGCTACGGACAATGGCCAAGGAACAACAAGGAGGCTTTCCCATGAAACAGGCTTTTCTCGTGCTTTCAGCCCTGCTGTGCGTCGCCGGACTGGCCGGTTGCCAGACCGGAGACTCGGGCGCCTATCCGACCAACCAGATTTCCTGCACCTTCACCGTGGACGTGAACGATGCCGGCGTCACCGCGCGGGCCTCGTTCTGGACCACGGGCACCGGCGCGGGCCCCGTCAACCTCATCCTGACGGCGGGGGACACCGTGACGGTGAACGGGGTGGCCATGCCCCGCCGCAACGGCGTCGCCTTCGACTTCTATGAGGCGATCCTCGACCCGGCGGAGCAGTACACCTTCGCCTTCACCCGCGGCGACGGAACCACGCTGACCGGCACCGTGGACACCCTTGTGCCCCTCGCCGTGACCGCGCCCGTGCAGGACGCCTCCGTCTCCCGCGCGGCGGACTTGGCGGTCGCGTGGAGCAACCCCATTGAAGGGGGCCTCGTGACGGTTACCGTCTCCGGGGAATACCTGGAGGGCATCCTGGAGCAGGTGGCCGACACGGGCGCCTACATCGTGCCCGCCGGAACCCTCATTCTGGCGGCGGACGCGCCGACCCCCTCCGTGCGCGGCTGGGTCACCGTCTCGCGCAGCCGCCTCGGCACCATGGACCCGGGACTCACCGGCACCGTGGCCGTCACCACCAGCTCCGCCGTGCGCATCACCAGCACGGAGTAACCCCGCAACAAGCCATGCCTATGCCGGGGATGCCGCCGAACGACGGCATCCCCGGCCTGTCTCAGGGTGCCGACGGGGACGCGGACTCTCCGGCATCCCCCTTTTTCAGACGCTCGATGAGCGTGTCCATCCACCAGCCGGTGTCGCCGTCCCGCACGGTGCCGCGCAGCGCCTCCAGCCGCGGCAG
>JAKPUV010000830.1 GCA_029554925.1 Candidatus Hydrogenedentota bacterium
GCTCCGTACCACACGCGCCACGCCAACGAATTCTGCCGCTGGTCGCGACATGCGACAGCCGCCATTGCCCTCCATGCAGCGTGCGTCTCTCAGTATCCCGCGCCATGGACGTAGCGACAGCCATCGCACCCGCCGTTGCCCAGGGCAGATGCACCCACGCCGTCCTCACCGTCCCGAACTGTCAGCCAGGACAACTCCGTCAGACCCTCACTCGCCTCGCGAAAGCATGGCGCGCCCTTCGGGGCGGCGCCGGCGGAGCCTCGAAAGCCCCAGGACCATGGCGCAACGTACGCGGCGGAATCTGGCGCATCGAGATCTCCTGGAACAGCACGTCCGAAACATGGCACCCTCACATCCATACGCTACTCGACGCCCCGTGGATGGACCCGCGAGCCGCACGCGACGCATGGCGAGACGCATCCGCACGCCAAGGCTTCTACGCAAAGACGTGGCGCGTCTCACTGCAAGCCGTCGGACGCAACGGACAGGCGCCATCCGCCGCGGCGGCAGAACTCAGCAAGTACGCCCTCAAACCCCTGTCGCTCGACATCGCGCGCGCTGAACCGTGGCTAGAGCTGCTCGCAGCCCTCAAGGGCAAACGCCTGATAGACTCTTGGGGCTCGCTCTCTCTCCCCCCACAGCAACGCCGCGCCCCAACCGCATGGGAGCTACTCGGCGGCCTTGACCGCATCCTCGCAGGCCCGCACACTCCCGACCGTGCTCGTACGGTCGCCGCCGTAGCCCAGAACACCACCGTCATGCGCGTCGCACTCCGGCACCACCCGTGGTTTCATCTCATCCCATACACCGAGGACTGACATGCGCATCTGGATCGCCCTCTCCGGCCCGATCGCAAACCTCCCACCCCACAACGCCAAGGTCCGCTTCAACGAAGCCGCGCACCGATTGGACCTTGCCGCACGCCGCATCGACGACGCCGTCCACATATGGAATCCGACGACCATCCCACCAGACACGCCCTACGCAGTCGCGCTCCGAGACTGCCTGCAGCAACTGATATGCGCCGAGGCCTCGCGCCAACGAGACGAGATCGATGCCTGTTGGATCGTCACGCTCGAAGGCTGGCGCGAAAGCAACGGCGCCCGCGCCGAAGTCGCCGCAGCACGATGGTACGGATGGCCCGTCCTCCCGCTCGACCACGCAATCGAACACATACTAGCTGGCGTCCAACCCCGATAACCGCCGTTCTGGCGGCGCGCCGCCGGGCGTCGGAACCGTCCTCACAACCACAACCACCACCACCCGCCGCCCGGCGCGGTCCGCCGCGCTCCGGCTCGTTCAAGGGGGCCCTCGCCCCGGAACGCCCCAGGCTCGCCTGCGCGCGGCCCGGCGCGCACGGCCCGGCGGGCGGATGCGCTCCGCCCGCCCCCTGGGCTCGGCCCGTGAGTGAGGACCCAGCCCATCCCGGACCAACACACGTCGGGCCTCGCCGGGCCGATCGGTCGCGCGGCCGCATCCGCGCGCGTCGGCGCGCCTTCGGCGCGCCTGTTTTCGCGGCGCCCGCCATCCCCGCCCGCCCCCCCTCCCCCGCCACTCCCCCCCGGCGCGGTCCGTCCCGCCGCGCGCTTTGGCCGCGCGCGTCGCGCCGGTCCGTTCCGGCCCGTCCCGCCGCGCGCTTTGGCCGCGCGCGTCGCGCCGGTCCGCGCCGTCGCCCTTTACAACGGCCAGCAGGCCGCGCGGGCCGCGTTGCGTCCCGCGGGCCTCTGCCGCCTCGCCGCTCGCGCGCGGCGGCCCGGCCTCTCTCGGGGGCCCCCGCGCGCTCGCCGGGCTTCGGCAGCCAGCAACCCCCGCGAACACGCGCTTCGCCCACGCCCCAAGCCCCCCCCCTCCCGTCCCCCCCCAGGGGGGGAGCGGGGAAAGGGGCAGGGGATAAACCACCCTCCCGCGCCGGCCCGCCGCCGATCCGCCGGCGCGCGGCCCGGCTTGGGGGTGGAATCCTCCGCCGACGCGCGGCCCGGCTTGGGGGTGGAACCCTCCGATCGCCACGCCAGGGCCGCCCAGGAGCGCGTGCAAGGCGTGTGCAAACGCTACAAAAGCCCTTGACCCCCGCCCGGGCGCCGGCCCACGATCGCGGAATCCCGCCCAGAAAGGACGCCACCATGCCCATCCATCGCCTGGTACTCCCCTACGACGCGTTCCGGGGCACAATCGCCTCGCCGTTTCAGCCCGCCGACGCCCTCGTCCTCTACGACACCCCGCGTAGCGCCCTCGTCACCCGCAAATGGCTCGTCCCCACCAACCCCCAGTCCGCCGGCCAAACCAGCGTCCGCAACGCTCTGGCCCACGTCGCCCGATCGTGGACCGAAATCCTGACCGTCTCGAACCGCACCATCTACAACAACCTCGCCACCGTCACGAAGCTGAATGCCCTGGGCCTCGAATACAAGCCGTCGGGCTTCAACTGGTTCTGTGACGTCGCCTATCATCAGTACATGCAGCCCGGAACCATCTCGAACGCCGCCCCCACCGACCTGACCCCCACCGCCGCGCCGTCCGCCGTCACCGCCATCTCGCTGACGGTCACCCCGCCCGACACCATCATCACGATCAACTGCGACATGCCCGCCGACCCCGACCCCGCCACCATGTACATGTCCATCGAACTGTCCACGCCCATCCCTCCGGGCCGCGTCGGAAGACGCAACCTCACGTCCTACCCGTCGACCAACTGGCGCGAGAACGCCGCCGAAGTCACCATCTACGGAGCCGAAGCCGAGAACACCATCTCGATCGCCACGGCCAACCTCAAGTACGCATGGGCCGCCGGCCAGACGGTCTCCGCGATCCTCCGGACGTGGATCCCCGGTCGCGTCCCGTCCGCACCGCTCTGGATTCCCTCGATCACGCTCACCAGCCTCTAACCCGATCCCGTACCAAAACTCACTCGAGTCTTACCAAGGATCACCCTCGACAAACACCCACCACCACCGGCACAACTCGCCACGTCGGCGCCTCGCAAACGCCGGCCACGCGGGGACCACGAACGGCCCACGGCGGCGCCCTCCTCCTGCCGTGGGCCGTTCCATCTTCTACCACACAGGTTCTCGTGTGTGAATGCGCGGGGTCTGGGGCGGCGCCCCAGCAAACGCCCAAAGCCCGGACTGGTCCCCCGTGCCGAAGCGCAGAACCCCATCCTTCCGCCTCTACCCCCACCCCGCCGCGATCGCCGGGCTCGTCCTCGCCCTCCGCCAGATTGACCCCGCCCTCGCTCGACTTTACGAGACCGAATACCCCGCCCACGCCGACGAAGACCCCGTCTATCCTGATACTGCAGTAGGATCATCTGCGGAAGGAAGCCAACACCGGCCCACCGAACCGGGTCCGGCATGGCTCGACGACCGCCTACAAAAAGCCCGCCTCGACACCGCGAAACGCCTCGCACAGATCGCGGACTACGCCCCCTCCGCCCCGATGGCCGCACACGCCGTTGCGCTCGCGAACCGAATGCACCGATGCTGCGACTCGATCCTCGTCCTCCGCTCCGTACCACACGCGCCACGCCAACGAATTCTGCCGCTGGTCGCGACATGCGACAGCCGCCATTGCCCCCCTTGCAGCGTGCGCCTATCAGTATCCCGCGCCATGGACGTAGCGACAGCCATCGCACCCGCCGTTGCCCAGGGCAGATGCACCCACGCCGTCCTCACCGTCCCGAACTGTCAGCCGGGACAACTCCGTCAGACCCTCACTCGCCTCGCGAAAGCATGGCGCGCCCTTCGGGG
>JAKPUV010000832.1 GCA_029554925.1 Candidatus Hydrogenedentota bacterium
GTCGCGCAGGCGCAGGTGGTCGGGGTCGTAGCGCTTGTGCATGTCCACGCCCACGATGCGGTTGGCCCTGCGCGCCGCGGCGACCACGGCGTCCGCCTCGTTGGCGTCGAGCGTCATGGGCTTTTCCGTGATTACGTGGACGCGGCGCTTCCGCGCCGCCAGGATCGGCGCCGTGTGCAGGTGGTCCGGCGTGGCCACGGCGAGAATGTCTAGGTCCGGGAAGCCGTCCAGCAGGTCGCGCCAAGGCGTGTCGCCGTGGTACAGGGCGAAGTCCAGCCCGTGGCGGCGTACTCCTCCCGCTTGCGCAGGCCGCTGGCCTCCGTGTTGGTGGCGAGGGCGACGAACCTCACAGTGATGTCGCCCAGTTGCCGGGCGCAGTCGTCGAGACCCAGACGCCCCAGCCAGGGCAGCAGCCCGCCGCGCTGGAGCTGGGCGTAGGTGCGCAGATGCACGTCACCGCCGAACATGCCCGCGCCGACCAGTCCGATCGTGATCACGCGCTCCGTCATGACGCCTCCTCTTTATCAGGGATCGGGGGCTTCACCTCCGGGGCCAGTTCCCCGGAAAACACCTCAATGCGCGTGATCTTGCGCGCCGAATCCACCAGCTCCTCCAGAATCTCCTGCTTCTTGCGCGCCAACAGGGCGGCTTTGAGGCGGCCGGCGGCCTTTTCATAGGGGACCACGCCGGGCTCGTTAAGGGAGTCTATCCGCAGCAGGTGCCACGCGCCCGCGGCCTCGAAGGGCTCGGGGAGCTCGCCCACGGGCTGCGTGAACATTCTGTCGGCGATGAACTGCGGCAGGCCGCGCCCCGATGCCTCCAGGTATCGCCCCCCGTGCTCGGTGACGGAGGGGTCCTCGCTGACCTGCCGGGCGACCGCCTCAAACGGCTCGCCCGCCAGAATGCGCGCCCTCGCGTCCTCGACGCGCTGGCGGGCGTATTCGGAGTCCTCCGGGGTGTCCCCCTTCACCGTCACCATCAGGTGGGACAGGTCGGCGGTTTTTAGGGACCGGCGCATGAGCCCCTCCGATTCCAGGGCGTCGTAGTGGGCGCGCACCTCCGCCTCAGACACCGAGACGCCTTCCGTTTTCTGGTCGGAAAAGGCCCGGATGGCCAGCCGCCCCCGGATTTCCCGGCGGAGGGCCGCCTCGTCGGTTCCCGTGCGGGTCAGCCACTGCTGGAAGCGCTCGTCCGATGGAAAGCCCGCCCGTGCGCGCGCGAATTCGGCCTCGACGGCGGCGGGGTCCACGGTCACGGACGCCTCCGCGATCTGCTGCAGCACGAGGGCGTCAATGCGCGCGCCCAGGGTCTCGCGCCGGAAGGCCGCGTCGGGGACCACCGGGCGTCCGGTGCGCGCGGCGGTCTGGCGCGCGCGGAGGGCAAGATTGCGCTGGAACTCCGCGCCCGTGATGACGTACTCCCCGACCTGGGCGATTTTCTCCGGGAGGGGCGGCCCCGGCGGAGGCGCGGATTCCCCGCCTTCAGCGGCGGCGGCCCAAAGGGCGGAGAGGGCCACGCACACGGCCGCAACAAGGATGGAGAAGGGGGAGTTCACAGGGAAACCGCCCGGCCCGCTGCGGCGGACTTGTAGATGGCCTCGATGAGCACGACGGCGTTGCGCCCCTCGCGGCCGTCAATGTAGGGGGCGCGGTCCTTCAGCAGGGCCTGCGCGAAATCCTCTATCTGCAGCAGGTGCCCGCCGATCTTGAGGCTGCTCAGGGGGTCGCCCGCGCCGGAGCCCAGCTCCGACTCGCGGGTCATCAGGGCCGCCACCTTCCTGTCCACGGCCCGCGCCTTCTTGAACTGCCAGAACTTGATGGCCCCGTCCTCGACGTAGGCGCTGCCGTCGGTGCCGTGGACCTCGACCCGCGCCGGATGGCCCGGCCAGATGGCGGTGCTGCCCTCGATGACGCCGAAGGCCCCGCTCTTGAACTCGAGCATGACCGTCGCCAGATCCTCGACCTCCAGCCCCGCGTGGAGCGCGCGGGTGGTCTGCGCCTGCACCTTCGCCACGGGGCCCATGAACCACTGGAGCAGGTCAATCTGGTGGATGCCCTGGTTCATGAGCGCGCCGCCGCCGTCCAGCTTCTTCGTGCCGCGCCACGCGCCGCTGGCGTAGTACTCGGGCGACCGGTACCACTTGATGTACGCGTCGCCAAGCACCAGTTTGCCGAAGCGCCCCTGGTCAATGGCCTGCT
>JAKPUV010000833.1 GCA_029554925.1 Candidatus Hydrogenedentota bacterium
ACCAGGTCGTCCCCAAGACCATCGAGAAAAAGTGACCGACCCCCCGCAGTGATTTGCACGCCGCCGGACACCGTGCGGTCCGGCGGCGTTTCCTGTTGAAAGGCCCCTCCGAATGGACTGTGACATGCGGTTTCGCGTGGATGCGCGCGATCCGGGCTGCGCCGCCCGAACCGGGCGCCTCACCCTGCCCCACGGCACCGTGGAGACGCCGGTCTTCATGCCCGTCGGCACCCAGGCGACCGTGAAGGCGCTGAGTTCCGAGGACCTGGAACTGCTGGGGGCGGAGATCATCCTGGCAAACGCCTACCACCTCTATCTCCGCCCCGGCGTGGAGACCCTGCGCGCCGCGGGCGGCATCCACCGCTTCATGCGGTGGGACCGCCCCGTGCTCACCGACTCGGGCGGGTTTCAGGTCTTCAGTCTTGCCGAGTTGAACAAGGTGACTGACGAGGGGGTTGCCTTTCAGAGCCATCTCGACGGATCCCGCCACTTCTTCTCGCCGGAATCCGCCATGGACATCCAGCAGGGGATCGGCGCGGACATCATCATGTGCCTGGATGAATGCACGGAGTACCCCGCCCCCTTCGACCGGGCGGCGTCCTCCATGCGGCGGACCCTGGCCTGGGCGCGGCGCTGCAAGGCGCGGTGGGAGGAGACCGGCGACGGCGCGCAGGCGCTGTTCGGCATAGTGCAGGGGAGCACCCACGAGGCCCTGCGGCGAGAATGCACGGAAGTCCTTGTGGAAATTGGATTTCCGGGGTATGCCATTGGCGGAGTGAGCGTGGGGGAGGGGAAGGACGAGATGGCCGCCGCGGTGGCCTGGAGCGCCGCCGTCCTGCCGGAGGACCAGCCGCGGTATCTCATGGGCGTGGGCGCGCCGGACGACTTCCTGACGGGCATTGAACTGGGCGTGGACATGTTCGACTGCGTGATGCCGACGCGCAACGCACGCAACGGGACGCTTTTCACGACGGGGGGAAAGGTGAACATCAAGAACGCGCGGCACGCGCGGGACTTCGGCCCCCTGGACCCCGGCTGCCCCTGTCCCGTCTGCGCGCGGTACAGCCGGGCCTACCTCTCGCACCTGTTCCGCGCCGGGGAGATTCTCGCCCTGCGGCTG
>JAKPUV010000877.1 GCA_029554925.1 Candidatus Hydrogenedentota bacterium
CGCCCCCACGGGCACCACGCTCACCGCAAGGTCCATGCCCTCCAGCAGGCGGGACAGGTCGGCCGCCAGGTCCGGGGCCGCCTCCGCCAGCCGCGCGTCCACCAGCACCGCCACCCGCTTGAAGGGGGAAAGCTCGCGGAACCGCGCGAGGTCGCGGGGCACCACGCCCTCAAAGGCCGCGCAGGCCAGGTTCTTGACGCCGCTGCCGCCGTCCTTTGACAGCGTGAGCCCCGCCACGGCGGGCTCCAACAGCATGCCCGCGATCACCGGCTTCGTCGGCGCGCCCGCGCGCAGCGCGCGGAACGACCCCAAGGTCCCCGTTGTGATCACCAGGTCCACCCCGGGGTCCGCGAGCATCTCATGCAGCGCGGCGTCCACCCCCGCCACCGTCTGGTCCGCCGCCTTCCGCACGAAGCGGATGTCGAAGGACTTGCCCGCCACCTCCATGATCTCCGCGGCGTAGCGGTCCACCGGGTCGTCCTCCGCGGGGGGGCCGTCCAGCACAAACCCCACGGTCTTCGGCGGGCGAGGCGTCAGGAAGCCCTTGTACGACTCCGCGATCTCCTCCGCCGTCCGTTCCCGGCCCCGTTCCAGCACCACGCCGGCCAGCGGCGGGGCGTCCTGCACCACCACGGGAGACGGCGCGGCGGCGGACAGTTCCGTCCCCAGCACGGGGTCGGCACCCGCCAGCGACATCCCCACCAAAATCCAACAGCAAAAAGCAGACATGGGTTACTCTCCAAAATGAGGCCCTTATCATACGTGGCCGGAGCGGAAAAGTCAAACAAACGTTTGCATTAGAAGCGCAAAAGGCGGGATGCGTCGGGCTTGCCAATTCATCCGGAAACCGGTATACTCTTGACAATGAACCGGTTGGAACGAATGCGCACACGGATGATCTGCACCTGCGTGCGGGCATTTTTCCGCGCGGCGGGCGGGACGGGGGCCGTCCTGGCCGCGGTGGGTGCGGTGTTTTCCTGCGCGGCATGGGCGGATCCGCCCGCGAAGCCGGCGGCGCCGCGCACCCAGGTGGCCGAGCGCCCCAAGCCGCGCACGCTGCACCAGTTCACGGACAAGAACGGCGTGATGACCTTCACGAACCGTCCGGACAAGTACAAGCACCGGTCGGACTACAAGGAGGTCAAGATCACCTACGAGCGGATCCCCCTGCCGAAGACCTACAAGCCCGCCCAGCCGCCGATGGCACCGAAAATCGTCACGGACGGGACGCTGCGGGACATTGTGAAGCGCTACGCGCAGTATTATGCGCTGCCGGAGCCGCTGGTGTACGCGGTGATCCGCGCGGAGAGCAATTTTGAGCCGAACGCCGTGTCGCCCGCGGGCGCGCGCGGGCTCATGCAGCTCATGCCGGGCACGGCGCTGGAGATGGGCGTCACGGACATCTTCGACCCCGAGCAGAACGTGGCCGGGGGCACGCAGTACCTGCGGAAGATGATCGACATTTTCGGCGACAAGCGGCTGGCCCTCGCCGCGTACAACGCCGGGCCGGAGAACGTGAAGAAGCACGGCGGCGTACCGCCGTTCCAGGAGACCCAGTCCTACGTCAAGATCGTGCTGGGCTTCGAGTCCGCCTACGCCGGCGGCGCGCCCGCGTCCTCCCTGCGCGTGGCGTCCGCCAAGCCCTTCCACCGCATCCAGGCGGCCCCGTCCAAGGGCGCGTACACGGTGGTCTTCCACAGCGGCCTCACCCAGCCTGCGGACAAGGTGGAGGACAAGGAGCCGTACTGGTACATTGAGTACGCCAACCGCGTCTACCCCGTGCGCAAGGACTTGGTGAAGTCCGTCGAAAAGGGTTGAGGGGGCGGGTGCCGGTTGGGCAAGTCAGACAAGTCGGACCGGTCCGACCGGTCCGACTTTTCGTGAACCCCGCTGACAGGAGATCCGCCATGACCAAGGACCTTCTTCTCTTCTG
>JAKPUV010000878.1 GCA_029554925.1 Candidatus Hydrogenedentota bacterium
TGGATGCGCTCCACAATGTCCGCCAGTTCGGATCGGGTCGCATGGGCGCTGAACCGGAACTGCCGCACGTTCTCCAGCACTTTCTCGACGGGGGGGCGGTTCAGCTCCAACTGGACGGGCGTTCCCGCGGGCGCGTGCAGCAGTTTGTAGCCCGGCGTGTCCTGGTCGAGGTACCCGGCGAAGAAGATGCCGTGGTGCTCGTGGCGGATCATCTCCTGGGCCAGCAGGGCAGAGGGCGTGTTCTCCATCATCATGCCGGAGGTGGCCACGATCACGCAGGGCTCGCGCAGCACGCGCCGCACCTCGCCGGGCTCCCAGACGTTGCCGAGCCGCTCGAAGCGGCGCAGCGGGCGCAGTTCCGCGTGGGGCATGAGCTGGTCGGAGAAGGTCTGGTACACCTCGTAGATGGCCCGGCCCAGCCCGGCCGTGTAGATGGGCGTGAAGGGGATGCGGCTGCGCTCCTGAAGCTCGGCCACGATGTTGGCGATTTCCTGCGTGCGGCCCAGGGCGAAACTGGGGATCAACACGCACCCGCCGCCCTGGAGGGTGGCGTTGAGCGTGTCCGCGAGGCGCTCAATCTCCTCCCGGTAGGGGACAAACGCCTCGTCGTCGGTGGCGCCCTGGGTGGACTCAATGACGAGGGTGTCCACGTGGACGCCCTTTGGAAAAGGCCGGCAGCCGCCCATGAGGTGCTGCCGGGTCCGGCAGATGTCGCCGGTGTAGAAGAGCGTGTGCCCCGGCGCGCGCAGAAGCACGCTGCCCCCGCCCAGCACATGGCCGGCCTCGATGAACATGGCCTCGGCCCCGTCGCCGAAGGGGAGGGGGAAGGGCGCCATGAAATCGTGGTGCTCCGTCGTCCGGAGAAAATACCCCACATCCTCGTGCTCGTAGAGGGGATAGTCCGAAATGCCGCGTTCCTTGGAGATGGTCTCCATCACGGAGACGCTGTTGTGGAGCATGCGGTCCATGATGCGGGCCGTGGCGGAGGTGGTGTGCCACTTGATCCCCGGAAACATGCGGGCAAGATGGGGCGCCGCGCCGCAGTGGTCCACATGGCCGTGCGTGATGACGCAGGCGTCCGGCCGGCGCGGAAGCAGGTCGAAGGCGGGCAGCGCGGCGGCGCCGTCCTTTTTGGGATGGGTCCCGCAGTCGAGCAGGACCTGATGCCCGTTGAGGGACACCAGAAAACTGTTGGCCCCCACCTCGCACCCGCCGCCCAAGGCGCAGAACTGTATGGTGGAACTAGAAGTCATCGCCGGGATTCTATCCGCGCGGACCCCGGCATTTCAATGGAAACGCGGAACAACGGCCCGGGCGCGCGCGTGGAAGGCTATTTTTCGGCCTTCCTGCCGATCCCCCCGAAGCACAGCGCGAGATGCTCGTCCGGCTCGCGCTTCGTCATCAGGCTGACAACGACGGCGACCACGGCGGAAAGCGGAAGGGCGACAAACAGCGCCTCCACCCAGTTCCAGTGGATGCCGAAGATGGGCTCGGGAAGAAGTGTCGGCTTGCCCAGGAGATAGTTGGACAGCAGGGCGGGTAGCGTTGCCTTGGGCATCTGGATGAACATGATCCAGAAGAAGCCGAAGAAGAAACCCGCGCAGACGCTGGCAATGGCGCCCGCCTTGGTCATGCCCTTCCAGAATAGGGCGCCCATGTAGGCCGGGAGGAAGGCCGCCGCGCACAGGCCGAAGAAGATCGCCGTGGCCGCCGCGATGATCCCCTCGGGAAGGACGAAGCACAGCACCACCGTGGCGATCAGGCCAAGGACGATGCCCAGGCGGGTGATCAGCACCGTGCCGCCGCCCCCCTTCGTGCCGAGGAGCCCCTTCTCAAAGAAGTCGCGCCCGATGGCCGTGCCCATGGTATGGAACTGGGAACTGAGGGTGGACATGGCCGCCGACAGCAGGGTCAGCATGAACAGCAACCCAAACCACTTGGGCAGCGCGCCGTTGATGAAGGCCGGGATGATGGAGTCAATGTTGCCTCCGGGCACCGATGCAACCGCCACTTTGCCCCCGTGCTCCGGCATGACGAACCACGCGTTGGAAAGCGCCCCCGCGGTGAACGCGACCCCCGTCATGGAGAGAATGAACACGCTCCCCACCAGCACGGCCCGGTGAAGCTCCTGGTCGCTCTTGACGGTCATGAAGCGGACCGCCAGCTGCGGCTGCGCCAGCACGCCGAGGCCCACGCCCATGATGATGCTGGTGATCAGCGTGTACAGCATGGGCGAGCCCTTCTTGGGCATGCGGGTCCAGCCCTGGAAACCGCCCTTGGACAGCTTGGCAACAACCAGCTGGTTTGCCAGCTCGGGGTGGGCCTTGAGGATGGCGCCCACTGCCTTGGCGCTCGCCAGGCTCTCAAAGAACGCCGCCTTCTGGGCGTCGTCCATGGTGGCCGTCTTCTTCAGCTCCTCCGCGATCCCCGCAAACCAGCCCAAGAGCGCGTCATCGGCCACATCCTCAGGCGCCGCCGCGCGCACCTCCGGAAACACGGCCTCCCATTGGCTGGCGGCGAGTTCCGGGACGGCGTCCAGCTTCTTGTGGGCGTCGACCACCCCGCCAAGCTGCGCGTAGGTGTAGAAAATGAGGACGATCATTCCCACGAACATGATGCCGCCCTGCAGGGCGTCGGTGTACATGACGCCCTTGAGGCCGCCCGCGATGACGTAGGCCGCCACGACAATGCTGGAGACGGTCACGGCCACGGCGAAGTCCACCGTGAACGTGGACTCGATATAGCGCGCAATGCCGATCAGCACCGCCGACGCGTACAGGGGCATGAAAATCAGGATAATGAGGCCGCACGAGGCCTGGATGAAGCGGGAATTAAACCGGCGTCCGAGAAGCTCCGGGAAGGTGTGGGCCTGCAGGTGAACGCCCATCCGGCGGGTGCGCTTGCCGAACACCACGAAGGCGATGAAGATGCCCACGAAGATGTTGAGCACCGTGAGCCAGAGCACGCCCATGCCGAACACCGCCGCGGCGCCCCCAAACCCCACAATCGCGGAAGTGCTGATGAAGGTCGCCCCGTAGGAAAGCGCCATGACCACCGGATGCGCCTTCCGTCCGGCCACGAGGTAGTCGGCCGTGGTCTGGGTGGCCTTGTAGCCCCGGAAGCCCAGATAGCCCACGGCGCACAGGTAAAGAATGGCCACAATGGACAAAGTCATGACGCTGTTCATGGGTGCGTTTCCCTCCAGAGAATGACGTGGGATTTATCAGCAGGAACCGCGGTCACAGTTCCTCGGAAATCTTGTCCTCTTCCTCGGCCCATTTGGCCGTGTCCCCGGAAAGGTCGGCCTCACCGCCCTTGTTCCAGTTAATAAGTCCGTAACCCACGGACAGAAGGGTGCTTGCAATGCAGAGGACATAGGCAAGCCAAATCCAGAAATCCGGTATTCCGAGCATGGTGTTTTCCTCGTTTCCGCGCTCCCTTGACCTGAAAAAACCGTGAAATAACCCGGCGCGGATACGTGCATTTTACAGATTTCGAGAAATTAAGTCAACATTTCCCGATTTATGCGGAAAACGCGGGCGCCGCATTCCCCGCGAACCATCGCGCCAAACGGGGGAGGTGCGGGCGGGGGAGGGCAGGGGATCAGGCACCCAGTTCCCGGAGGACCTTTCGAAGCGCCGCCTTGACCCGGCGCGGGGAGGTGGCGCCGAGCGTGTCGCGCAGTCGCACCATGGTCTCCGGTTTCACAGCCTCATAAACATCCGGCGCGAAGGCGTCCGAATGCCGCAGGTACTCCTCCAGCGGTAGTTCGGGCAGCGAGGTGTCCAGCTCGATGCAGCGGCGGACGATCCGTCCGACGACGCCGTGGGCCTCGCGGAAGGGCATGCCTTTGCGCACAAGATAGTCGGCGAGGTCGGTGGCCTCCATGAATCCCAGGCGCAGGGCGCGCGCGACGGCGTCGCGGCGCACCGCGATCGACGGGATCATGGCGGCGTACACGGCGAGACAGAGCTGCACCGTGTCGGAGGCGTGGAACACGGGCTCCTTGTCCTCCTGCAGGTCGCGGTTGTACGTGAGCGGCAGCCCCTTGACAAGCGTGAGCAGGGCGACGAGGTCGCCGTAGACGCGCCCGGTTTTCCCGCGCACCAGCTCCGCGACGTCGGGGTTCTTCTTCTGGGGCATGATGCTGGAGCCGGTGGTGAAGGCGTCGCCGATCTCAACGAAGCCGAACTCCTGGCTGGACCACAGCACCAGCTCCTCGCTGAGGCGGGACAGGTGCGCCATCACAAGGGAGCAGTTGGCGCAAAACTCGACCAGACTGTCACGGTCGGACACGGCGTCCATGCTGTTTTCGGACAGGGCGTCGAACCCAAGCTCCTTCGCCACCCGCGCGCGGTCCACGGGATACGGGGTGCCGGCCAGGGCGGCGGCCCCGAGGGGCATGACATTCACCCGCCGGCGCATCTGGGTGAACCGCTCCTGGTCGCGGGCGAACATGGCGGCGTAGGCGAGCAGATGGTGCGCCAGCAGCACGGGCTGCGCGTGCTGGAGATGGGTGAATCCCGGAAAGATCACGTCGAGGTTCGCCTCGGCGAAGCGCGCCAGCGCCAGACGCAGCTCCCGCAGAAGGGACACGACCGCGTCGGTCTGGTCGCGCAGCCAGAGACGGACGTCGGTGGCGATCTGGTCGTTCCGGCTGCGGGCGGTGTGGAGCCGTTTGCCCGCATCGCCGATCCGCGCCACGAGGGCCGCCTCAATGTTGGTGTGAACGTCCTCGAGCGCGGCGGACCACTGCATGCGCCCCGCCGCGACGTCGGCGGCGATTTCCTTCAGCCCGCGGATGATCTTTGCGGCGTCCCCTTTGGCGATGATGCCGCACTCCCCGAGCATGCGCGCGTGGGCGATGCTCGCCGTGATGTCCCACGGGGCGAGGCGGGCGTCAAACGACACCGACTCGCCGAGCGCCTCCACCAGCGCGTGCGTCTTACCCTCGAAACGTCCGCCCCACAGCTTGGACATGGGTTGCCTTCCCTGGTTGTGCGGTCCCGGACGCGGGACCCTACTTTTTCTGTTTCCCGCCCTTCGGGGCGCTTCCCGCCTCGGTCGCCTTCCGGATGATTTCGTCCACCTCCCTCAGGATGGCGGCGTGGATCTCCTTCCGGTGCGCGTCCGCAATTTTGTAGTGCTGGTTCTGCTCCAGGAGCTCCATGGTGCGCTCCGCGACCTGCCAGGCGAAATCATGGACTTTCATGGCCGTTCCTCCGGGGGTTGACGGACGCGGCATACTATACCGCGCCCGGGCGGCGCGGTTCACCCGCCGCGCCGGCTCAGGGGGTTTGGCCGCCGTTGCCGCGGTCCGGAGGGCGCGGCGGGGCGGGCTTGCTGCGCCGCTCCTCCTCGAGCGCCTTCCTCATCGCCTCCCGGAAGGCGGGGTCGCCGACCGTCTCCTCATAAATCGCGCGCGCGCCGAGGGCGTACTTAAGCCGGATGAACCGAATGTCCAGCACGACGGCGTACAGCGTGGCAAGAAGCAGGAGCAGGAAAAGGCCCCAGTAGCCCGCCAGAAACATCCAGTGCTGTCTGGGGTCCATGATCATGGCGCCGTACCAGGCCATGAGCCCGGCGGCGGCGAGGCAGCCCAGGGCCGCGCGTCGCCAGAACTTCTGCGTGAGCCACGGCGTTTTCTGAGGCAGGATGTCCCTGCCGGGGGGGCGTCCCAGGGGGGGCTTCTGCTCGTTCTTGTGGGGATCCACGGGACCGGTCTCCTAAAGCGGCGGGCACGGGACTCTCGGGGCGCAGCCGCCCGCGGACCGCATTATTCCCCGGCGGACCCCGAATGTCAAATCACCCCCGCGGCAATTTCCCCCGGCTGTCCCGTTTTCTGCATAATGTCGGGGACGCGCGGCCTGTCCGGACGTCGTGCAAGGCATAGGGGAATCGTATGCGGTATGTGAAGGTCTGCCCGCGGTGCGGGGCGGAAAACGACGAGATGGCGGAAATCTGCCTCAGGGATGGCGAGTTCCTGGGCATGGTTCCCGCAACGGCTGCTGTCGCGGCGCCGGTGGCCGCGGTCCCGGCGGTTGCCGTTGAGAGCGCGGTGGCGGAGGAACCAGCCCCCGTCCAGGGCGGGGACCCCGTGCTGTATCTTGAGAACGGCGCCACCGGCGAATGCCACCTGTTGCGTCCGGGGTGGGTGGTGGGACAGGAGCATCCCGACAGCACCGCCGAGGTGCAGCTGGGGGAGCGCCCCGGGATTCAGTACGTTCACCGCAGGCACTGCAGGCTGGTCTATGACGACGGCCTGTGGGAGGTGGAGGCGCTCCAGCAGCAGGACTACACGAACCCCACGCTGGTCAACCGGCGGCGGGTGCCCGCGGGAGGCAGGATGGCCCTGCGCAACGGCGACACACTGGCTCTTTCGGGCGTGCAGTTCACGGTGAGGATGGTCACATGATGAAGACGGTGCGCGTGTGCGGCGTCACGGATCCCGGCGCGGTGCGGACGGAGAACCAGGACATGCTTCTCCTTGGCCGCGTGGTGAAGAACACCGGCTACATGGAGATGGCCTTCGGCGAGGACGACGATTTCATGGTGCGCTACGGTTTCCTTGCCGCCGTGGCCGACGGGCTTGGCGGCCACGCCTCCGGCCAGCTCGCCGCGCGCATCGCCCTGCGCGGCGTGGACCAGCAGTTTTACGGCGCTGAAAAGAACGGGCAGTGGCCCCCGACGCTGGCGGCCCTGCGCCAGGGCGGCGACCGGGGCAACTTCATGGTGCGGCAGGTTTCCGAGGCGAAGCCCGAGCATGCCGGCATGGGGTGCGTGATCGCGGGGGTGTGCCTGCTGGGGGCGGAGTACGTCGTGTATCACGCCGGGGACAGCCGGGTGTGCCGGTTTCGCAGGGGCGCGCTGCGCCAGCTCACGGAGGACGACACGGTGGTGGGCATGGCCGTCCGAGAGGGGCAGCTCACCCCCGCGCAGGCGTCCTCCAGCAAGATGCGCCATCTGGTCACCAACGGCATCGGGACGGCGTCCTTCACGCTGCACATCTCCGAGCCCCAGACCGCCCGGTCCGGCGACGTGCTGCTGGTCAGCTCCGACGGCCTGCACGACGTGGTCTCCATGGAGGACACGGAGCGGGTTCTGGCGGAGAAAGCCCCCCTTCTGGAGCGGGCCGACAGGCTGAAGAACCTTGCGCTGGACGGCGGCGGCCCGGACAACATCTCCGTCGTCCTCGTCGAGTATTCCGGCGGCGAACCCGAACCGGACATGGAACCGTGACCGACGGCGTGGAAAAGAACGGAAAAGGGGAGGAACCCCGGTTTACCGAGCGTTTCCCCGAGGAGCGGGCCACCGAGCGCTTC
>JAKPUV010000886.1 GCA_029554925.1 Candidatus Hydrogenedentota bacterium
CCCCGACGCCTGGGCGGCCCGCCTGCTCAAGCAGTACGTCGGCGTGGACACGCTGCCGACGGCCATGCTCGGCTTCAACCTGGCCGGCACCGACGACCCGGCGGTCAACGCCTACAGCCCCATCAGCCTCAGCAGCGCCACTGTCGCCTTCTGGGGCCCCGACTTCACCCCCGGCCAGCTCGCCGGCCTTGACGTGGACGGCGCGCTGTTCACCTCCGGCGTCCTCCTCTACGAGGACACCAACAGCAACGGCGTCTTCGACGGCCCCTTCCTCACGAGCGGCATCACGTCGCCGTCCTTCACCGACCGGATCGTGCCGCTGGCCCCGGGCAGCCTTTCGTGGGCGCAGGCGCCGGAGGTCATTGACCTCGACGGCGACTACATCCCGGACGACCTCAGCGGCGACGGCGTGGTGTTTGACGGCGACCCGCTGGTGCCTGCGGATGTGGCGCGCCTGACGGCGCAAGAGCTGGCGGTGTGGGACGGCCTGTCCGACCGCGCCTGGGTGCTCACGCTCATCCCGCGCACGAAGTGGGACCTGCCCTACAAGGACACCGAGACCGGGGCCGGGGGCTTTCTGAAGTCCGGCGAAGACCGGGAAAAGAGTGTGACAGACTGGCCGGACCACTGGCTCGACGGCCCCTCCTTCGTGGAGTTCGCCGAGAAGGCCGCCGGGGAGAAGGCCCTCAATGTGGCCGCCGGCAGCCCGGGCGCCGACCTGTTCGTGGTCGTGCGCACCGGCCAGCAGGCCAAGGCCTTCATGGAGTTCCGCGCCCTGGTGCCGTCCAAGCTGCCCACGCGCGAGCCGGACCCCCGCAAACTGGCGGGTCTGCAGGTGATGCCGCGCGCCTACAGCGTGGTGGACACCATGACCAAGCACAGCATCGAGGAAAGTCCGCTGCAGGACTACTACGGGCACGACATGCTGCCCGTCAACGTGCGCACCCTGGTGCTCGACACCTCCACCGGCTCCATCCAGCCGGGCGGCGCGGAAATGGCGGTCCTCGGGCTGGACAGCTCCGTGAACCGGCCGGAAAACATCGTGGCGCGCGGCCTGGGCGCCGGCGCCCAGGCCACGGCCGCCAGTTTCATTCCGACAGCGGCCGACATCACCGCCGCCAACACCGCCTACTATGACTCCGGTTCCTGGACCGGGAACACGGTCGGCCTCTACCTGATCGGCATGGCCCAGGGCGCCAACCCGCGCGTCGAGGCCTACGAGATCACCGCGGTCGGCGGGCGCACGCTCACCCTGCGGGCCGGCGCGCCGCGCACGGACAGCGCCTGGTATGTCGTGAAAGACCCGACCTTCCTGGAGCAGCTTGTTGTCGAGTTCTACGACGTCGCCCGCTCCGGGGACTTCAATCTGGTGAACGACCTGCTGCCGCTGGAGCACGAGGACCCGATCAACAGGATGTTCAGCGGTGTGGCCGTCTACCGCGACAACGACTGGCACCCCGGCAACCGCAACGGCGTGTATGACCCGCCGATCCGCGACGCCCAGGGGAATGTCACGGAGTACATTGACCTTCCAGTGCGCCTCGACAACCCGCCCGTGCTCATCGGCGCCGTCGGCGGCGAGCCCGAATACCAGGTCAAGATGACCTTCTCCTCCCCCGGCACGGACAACTTCATCGGGCGGGACGCCACCCCCTACGCGTCGCAGCCGCGCAACCGCCAGTGGGTGCCCATGACCCCCGGCGCGGCGCCCACGGACCCGGACTTCGGCCCCGACTTCTTCGTGGTGGTGCGGGCCTCCGCGGCCATGAACCAGGACGACCAGTTCCAGGCCGCCATCGTCTCCTGGGGCCCGAACACGCCCACGGAGCCCGACCCGGACAACTTCACCGTCAGCCTCGACTCGCCCCCCATCCCCGGCCAGGGCGCCGACGAGTTTGACCTCTTCTCCGAGTTCCCCTGGGGCAGCCGCGCCGTCGGGTACATCACCCTCTTCCAGCGGCCCCGGCCCGTGCGCTACTGGGGCTTCGACAAGGAGAAGATGCACGTCGTGCCGCGGACCGATGTGGACCGCAGCCAGGACGGCCCCGACTTCGCCGCCCTGCGCAACTGGATCCGCACCAACACCCCCGTGGCCAACCGCACCCAGACCATCACGGCGGTCACGCCGGCGACCCTGGACTTCACCGGCACGCCGCGCCGCCAGATTGTGAACGGGAACGTGGCCTTCACCCTGCTCGGGGCCAACCAGGCCGCCAGCGTGGAGTGGAGTTTTGGGGACGGCGAGACCTCGAGCGAGATCAACCCCGTCCACCAGTACACGGCCACCGGCTTCTACACCGTCTCGGTGGAGGTGACCAACCAGTTCGGCGTGGTGACCACGGTGACCAAGACCGACTACATCGAGATTCTGGCGACGCCCTATGTGGACTTCTCGGCGACGCCGACGCGGGGCAACATCACGCCCGCGATCCCGGTGCCGGCCCTGGAGGTGACCTTCACGGACCTCTCCGTGGGGGACACCTGTTTCGTGCCCGTGGGGTGGTACTGGAACTTCGGGGACGGACAGTCCTCCACGGAGCGCAACCCCGTGCACCTGTACACCGCGCCGGGCATCTACGACGTGGTGCTCACCGTCACCTACCGCGACAACTGCAGCGGCGGCGCCCTGGTGACCCGCCAGTTCACGCGCGAGAACTACATCGAGGTCCTTCCCTGCGTCGGCTGCGGCGGTGAGGGCGAAGGCGAGGGGGAGGGAGAAGGCGAGGGCGAGGGCGAGGGCGAGGGCCAGGCGGACGAGCCCACGGCCGACATCAGTTTCTCCACGTTGGTTCCCGACCGGGAGTCCGTGGTGCCCCTGTCCGACTGGGTGCCCCTGTTCCGGTTCACCATGGGCTACGGGGAGAGCGAGGAGGAGAACGACAACTTCGCGCCCCGCAAGCTCAAGTCCTTGACGTATTGGATTCGCCCGGACAGCCGCAGAAGCGACGACCTGAACTACCTCAACATGGGCGCCCCCTACCCGACGGACCTGCTGGAGTTCGGTCTGTTCATCGAGAACAAGGCCGGCGAGGACGCCGAGGAGGAGCTTGGGCCCCTCAACGGCGTGCTGGACTCCCAGTACGACGAACTGATGTTCACCTGGGACAATCTGGGCGCCCCCGTGGGGGAGATCACCGGGGTCCAGCAGTACTCCGGCATCGTCTACGAGCTAGATTTCATCGGCAACGGAACCTTCGCGCAGCCCCAGTTTGACGTGCCCGCGGGCGAGGTGAACGAGGACTTCCGGCCTGACGGCAACTCGTACATCGTGGCGGTGCGCACGTCCGCCACCTGGCGCAGCCAGCTCACCATGGGCGTGGAGGTGCTCGACGCGGTCATGGTTGACCCGCGCACGGGAAGCTACCCCGTGGACGAGGAGGGGCTGCCCACGGACAGTTACTCCCCGAACTTCTGGGAGGACGAGAAACTGGAGGACGAGCAGTTCTACAGCTCCTCCTTCTCCGTCTACGACTACGTTGGAACCTTCTCGGGGAACCAGGCGCCCCATTTCTTCGACGCGTGGAACCACCCGCACTTCCTCTACACGCCCATGGCCGAGCATTCCCGCCCCCGGTGGAACAAGCCCGACCAGCTTCTGGACGTGGTGGCCGGCGAGTTCCTCCAGATACGCAAGTTGCTGGGCGTGGATTCGTGGATGTCCGTTCTCGGGATCAACGCGCAGTCCACCAAATCGGTGCATTTCGCCGATGTGGAAATCACGCGCGAGATTTCCGCCAAGAACGCGGCGCAGCTGCGCGAGGTCAACGTCATCCTGACCGACATCGGCGGCGACCCCTACGGCGCGCCCGGAAACGGCGGCTTCGACCCGCGGACGGGTCTGGAGGACATGACGGCCCAGTTGTGGGGCCTTCCCATCTACGATGAGGAGGTGTTCGGCCGCGAGCTGACCTACAACGGCGTCTGGGTGTGGCATGACACCAACAACAACGGCGTGTTTGACGCGCCCATCCCCAAGGCCGAAGGCGGCCTCACCTTCAACGGCGACTACCCCATGCTGGCGAACGCCGTCTACGGGGAGGAGCTCATGCCGACGTGGGAATACATCCCCCTGCCTCCTGGCGGCGGCGACCCGTGGTGGAAGATTTCCATGCGCCTGTGGGGCGGCACCCGAAAACTCGGCAACTACGGAAACTATAGCCGGGACTTCATCGAGGGGTACCTGGAGAAGACCCCCGACAACCATGCCAGCTACTTTGCTTCGTTCGGAGCGGAGGTGTCGCCGGACTACTTCGTGGTTGTGCGCACCGACAGCGGTTTCCGCGACATCTCGCTCTCGCCGGGCGACGGCCAGGGGATCATGTACGGCGCGGATTTCCGGGCCTTCGTCGAGCCGCGGCGCTTCAACCCCGAGTCCGGCAACTGGGAGGGCGGCATCTTCATGGACAGCATGATCCCCGCGCAGGGGATCAAGGCCGGCGCAACGGCGCTCTACCCGTGGCAGAACGACCCCCGCTGGGGCGAGTTTGAGCCCTGGTGGCCCCAGCGCACCTTCAGCCAGTCCACCGCCAAGCCCATCCGGGTGGGTGTGGACGTGCACGACCTGGTGATCACCTACGAGTCCGACTCCCCCTACCGGAACCAGACGGACCTCTTCTACATCCCGAGTGTGGACGTGAACAACCCGGGAAGTGTGGACCTTGACAACGTCACCCTGGGCGGGTACACGGACATCGGCGTGGGCCCCCTCAGCGGGTTTGACCAGTGGATGGACCCCTTCGCCCTGGAGCAGATCAAGTTTGAGAACGGCCACACGGTGGACGTGCGCGACTGGCGGCTCTTCGGCGCGCGGCTCGTGGACTTCGGGCTCTTCCAGGTCAACTTCCTGTTCGACGACACGAACACCTGGGGCCAGTTCGCCTACGAGACCGTGCCCTTCTACAGCACGCTTTCCACGCTTGGCGACGCGCCGCCCGTCGGGCCGCGCTCATCGGCGTACCCCGTGCCGCCGCAGCAGCCCGCGCTGCCGCGCTACGGCACCTGGAGCGGGGAGCTGCTGCCGGGCGAGTACCCGCGGGCCAGCCAGTGGCGGTCCGGCAACGCCGGGGCGCGCCTGCTCGCCCAGAAGGTGGACGCCAACAGCGCGCACATGCCCATGCTGGGCGTGAACCTGGTCGCGTCCTCCGACCCGGTGGTCACCTCCACGGGCGAGCCCGTGGCGGTCAGCCAGATCACCGTGGCCTTCTGGGGCCCGGATTTCACCCCGGACATGCTCAAGCCGCTCGACCCCGACACGAACGACAACCAGAGCCTCGACTCCGGCGTGCTGCTGTGGGAGGACGCCGACCAGAACGGCATCTTCCTCAACACGCAGGACCTCAACAACTACGCCGGCAGCGGGGCGGCGCTTCCGCTGCT
>JAKPUV010000887.1 GCA_029554925.1 Candidatus Hydrogenedentota bacterium
CTGAGCGCGCGGCGCGACCGGGTCTTCGTGGCCGTGAACTGCGCGGCCCTGCCCGAGGCCCTGCTCGAGAGCGAGCTGTTCGGCCATGTCCGGGGCGCGTTCACGGGCGCCGAGCGCGACAAGCAGGGGCTCTTCGCCGAAGCCGACGGGGGCACGCTCTTCCTCGACGAGATCGGCGACATGGCCCTCATCACGCAGGCGAAACTCCTGCGGGTGCTGCAGAACGGCGAACTGCGCCCGGTCGGCTCCAACACGCCGCGCCGGGTGAACGTGCGGGTGATCGCCGCGACGAACCGCGACCTGCACGAGGCCGTGCGCGCGCGGGCCTTCCGCGAGGACCTGTACTTCCGGCTCAACGTGGTCCAGATACGCATCCCCCCGCTGCGCGAGCGGCTGGACGCCCTGCCCGCGCTGACCGCGCATTTCATCCGCCTGGCCAACGCCCGCCATGGCCGGCGGGTTCGCGGGCTGGACGACGCCGCGGCCCAGTACCTGCGCGGCTACGCTTTTCCGGGGAACGTCCGCGAGCTGGAGGGGATCGTCACGCACGGGGTCATCATGGCGGAGGGGGAGTGGATCCGGCCGGAGGACCTGCCCGACGCGGTGCGCCAGGCGCCCCCGGGCCGGCTGGCCCTGGGCTACGAGGCGCCCGCGGCCGCCGGGCTCAGCCTGGCCGGCATGGAGGCGCGGCACATCCGCGACACCCTTGCGGAATGCCGGGGCAACCAGACGGCGGCGGCAAAGCGGCTGGGCATCTCCCGCTCCACGCTCTGGCGGAAAATGCGGGAGTACGAGATTTTCCCGGGGGGCGGCCCGGACGCCTGAGGCCCGCTACTTCGCGAGCACGCCCCGCGCCTCCAGGCAGGCGATGACTTGGGCGACACTCTCCTCCAGCGACAGCTTCGCGGTGTCCACCGTGAGCTCCGGGTTCTCCGGGGCCTCATAGGGGGCGCTGATCCCCGTGAACTCCGGGATGACCCCCGCGCGGGCCTTCTGGTACAGGCCCTTCGGGTCGCGGGCCTCGCAGGCCTCCAGCGAGGCGTTCACATACACTTCGATGAAGGCGTCGCCGGCGATGGCCCGCGCCTTGTCGCGGTCCGCGCGGTAGGGCGAGATGAACGCCGTCATGGCGATGAACCCCGCCTCCTGGAACAGCTTGGCCACCTCGCCGATCCGGCGGATGTTCTCCTCCCGGTCCGCGGGCGAGAAGCCCAGGTCCTTGTTCAGGCCGTGGCGCACATTGTCGCCGTCGAGGACATAGGCCTGGCAGCCGCGTTCAAAGAGCACGCACTGCACCGCCTGGGCCAGCGTGGACTTGCCCGACGCCGACAGTCCGGTGAACCACAGCACCGCGCCCCTGTGGCCGTTTTTCTTCTCGCGGTCCTCCAACGTGATCAGGCTGTGGTGCCACGTGACATTCGTTGCTTTAACGTTGTCCGCCATGGGATGAAAGGCTCCTTGTTGGTGTCCGGGGGAATCGAAAGAGGAATCATAGCAGGAAACCCGGCCCCCGGGGAAAACCTTCCCCCGGAGGGGATCCATCCGGCAGGCATGACCACGGAACACACAGAACACACGGAGCACAGGCAGCACCGCAGGGCAAAAGACAAGGCCAGCGAGACGCTGGCGGTACGGGGGCGGGCAGGCGGGGGCTGTTGCGTGGCGCCGCCGTCCCGGCGGCCTTGTCTTCGGGGTTCCGCTCTGCCCCGCCATTGCGCGGGTGAGGCGGTTGCGCTACAATAGTGAGTGCGCGGCCGGAGTGCCGCGTTTTGGAGAACCGGGTCCGGCCTGTTGCGGGCCCTGACAGAAGGACGCGAAGACAGCCCTGACGCACGAGATGGAACTGCACAATCAGGAGGAGGCCGTGAGCCTTCTCGGCCAGAACGGCGAGTTGCGCAAGCGGCTGCAGGAGCGCGCGGGGGTGCGCATTGTGGACCGGGGGGCGAAGGTGGTCGTGATCGGGGGGGAGGAGGACGCCGCCCTGGCGGGCCGGGTGCTTTCGGGGCTGCTGGACGCGGTGCGGTCGGGGCGGGTGCCGACGGTGGCGGATGTGGACTCGGCGGTGGTGGAGGCGCGGGAGGTGGAGGCGCGGCAGCTCGGCGACATGCTCTCGCAGCGGCCCGCGGCGATCCGCGAGGACGTGCACATCCGGCCGCGCACGCGGGGCCAGCGCCGGTATCTGGACGCGATCAACGCGCACGAGGTGACGCTGGTCATCGGTCCCGCCGGAACGGGGAAAACCTATCTGGCGATGGCGGCGGCGGTGTCGGCGCTGCTGAGCAAGCAGGTGAAGCGGCTGGTGCTGACGCGTCCGGCGGTGGAGGCGGGGGAGCGGCTGGGTTTCCTGCCGGGGGATTTGGAGCAGAAGGTGAACCCCTACCTGCGCCCGCTGTACGACGCGCTGTACGCCATGGTGGACATGGAGCGGGTGCGGCGGCTCATTGACCAGCAGTGCATCGAGGTGGCGCCGCTGGCGTTCATGCGGGGCCGCACGCTGGACCAGGCCTTCGTCATTCTGGACGAGGCGCAGAACACGACGGCGGACCAGATGCTGATGTTTCTGACGCGGCTGGGCCAGGGGTCCCGCGCGGTAGTCACGGGCGACGTGACGCAGGTGGACCTGCCGCCGGGGATGACCTCGGGGCTGGAGGACGCCTGCCGGGTGCTCCAGGGGCTTCCGGGGATCGGCCTCGTCCAGCTCACGAGCCAGGACGTGGTGCGCAACCCGCTGGTCCAGCAGATCATCAAGGCCTACGAGGCCGACGGGGAGCGGATGCCGCACCGCGGCGGCCGGACACGGCGCGAGGGATGAGCATTTCCACCGGCGAGAACCCCCTCTCAGGGAGGCTGCTGCGGCCCGTGCTGGCGCGGGTCGCCGGGCGGTTCCGCGCGCGCGGCGTGCGGGCCAACCGCATGCTGCTCGCGGCGGCGTTCCTGGTCTGCGCGGCGTCGCTCACGCGCGAACCCTCGCGCGACCTGCTGGTGGGGGTGGATTTCGAGTCGCCCGTCGCCACGCGGGAGGTCCGGGCGGCGTTCTATTTCGAGGCCCCCGACCTCCAGCGCACGCAGGAGGCGCGGGAGCTGGCGATGGCGAAGGTGCCGGATTACTACCGCGTGGATGATGAGAAGGTGACGGGGCAGCTCATGGCCCTGCGGGAGCGGATTTCGCGCCTGCGGGAGGCGCGCGGCGCGGTGCTGGAGGCGGTGGCGCCCCTGCTTGCGTCCCCGCCGGCCGACCAGCCGCTGCCCGCGGCGGTTGAACGCGCCGTGCGGGCCCTGACCGCGCGCCTTCGGGAGTCCGACGCCTGGGCCGACATGCCCGCCGCGGACCTGCTGACCCCCTGGCTCATGCCGGACAAGAACAGCCTCTTCCCCCGCGCCGCAGAGGGGGGGGCGTCGGGGTCCGACGCGGCCCCGGAGGCTGCGGCGCCCACGTTTCTCGACGCGGACCGCCTGGGCTCCATGGCGCTGGACGCGCTCGGCGGGGTGCTGAACGCGGGGGTGCGCGGCGGTCAGCTCACGGAGGCCCAGCGGCAGCGCCGGGTGGTGGTGCGGCGGCAGGGGCTTTCGGGCGCGGACGCGCAGGAGGGCGCCGAGGTGGCCTACGGCGACGTGCCCACGGTGGAGGACGCGGTGCAGGCGCTGGGGGCGCGCCTGGTGACGATGGCGAAGCGGGCGACGCAGGAGCAGACGAACCTCTCCGAGGCGGACTACGCGCGGATCCAGGAGGCGGTGATGGCGGTGTGCAGCCCCCTGGTCGCCCCCACGCTTTCGGAGGACGCGGCGACGGCGACGGCGGCGCGGGCGCGGGCGGTGGAGGCGGTGCCGCCGGTGATGAAGGGGGTCGAGGCGGGCGAGATCATCCAGGACCTGGGCAAGCGCTGGAGCAAGCAGTCGCTCTCCGACGCGAAGACCTATCTCGGCATCATCCAGCGCGAGGAGCGGCCCCTGCTCCGCGTGGTGAACACGCTTTTCTCCAACCTCATCCTCACGCTAATCTCCTTTCTCGCCCTTTACAAGCTGTGCGGCCCGTCCGGGGCCGGGCCGTCCGGCCGCGCGCGCCCGGGCGACGCCCCGCCGCAGTTCGCGGTGGCTCTCACCATGCTGTGCATGGTCCTCGTGCTGGGCCGGGTCACGTCCTACTTCGAGCCCTCGGGCTTCGTGCTGCCGGTGGCGGCGGGCGCGATCCTGTGCGCCATCCTGGTGGGCGCGCAGACGGCCGCGTTCTTCAGCGCCGTGGCGGCGGTGCTGGTCTCCGCCCAGTACCAGTACAACTGGCGGCTCATGCTCGTGGCCTGGGCGATGGCGCTGGCCGGGGCGCTCACGGTGCGCCGGGTCCGGCGGCGCAGCGACATGACCGCCGCGTCCCTCGCGGCGATGGCGGCGGGGTTCACGGCCGCGGTGGCCGCCACCCTGTCCACCGAGTCGCTGCTCGCCGAGAGCTTCATGCGGCGCCTGCTGCTCATCCTGCTGAACGGCGGCTTCTGCATGATGGCCGTGCCCGGGCTGCTTTCCCCGCTGGAGCGCTTCTTCGGGCTAACAACGGACATCACGCTGCTGGAGTACTCCGACCTGAACAGCCCGATCCTGGCGGACCTCGCCATGAAGGCGCCGGCCACCTACGCCCACAGCCTTTTCCTGGGGCAGATCGCCGAGCGCGCGGCCGACGCCATCGGGGCCAACGGCCTGCTGGCCCGCGTGTGCGCCTACTACCACGACATCGGCAAGACGCTCAACGCGGAGAGCTTTACGGAGAACCAGTCCGGGGGCAACGTGCACGACACGCTGCCGCCCGCGGAGAGCGCCGTGGTCATCCGCGAGCACGTCGCGCAGGGGGTGGAGATCGCCCGCCGCGCGGGGCTGCCCCGCGTGATCGTGGACGGGATCATCGAGCACCACGGCACCAACCGCATCAGCTTCTTTTACGAGAAGGCGGTGGAGCGGCAGGGGGCCGAGAATGTGGACGAGACGTCGTTCCGCTATCCCGGGCCGCGCCCGCAGCGGCCCGAGACCGCCATCCTCATGATCGGCGACGCGGCGGAGTCCGGGGTGCGGTCGCTCGACGCCCCGACGGAGGCGGAGGTGCTGGCGTTTGTCCGCGGCATCCTCGACTCGCGCAGCCGCGACGGCCAGTTTGACGAGTGCGACCTGACCCTGAAACAGCTCAACACCATTGCGGAGATCACGGCGGGCACGATCATGAGCGCCCTGCACACGCGGATCAAGTACCCCACGTCGCCCATGATCCCCGCCGCAGGCGGCAAGGCCCGCGCCGCCGCCAAGGAGAAAACGGCATGACCGAGGTCACCATCGAGACCCGAAACACCTCCGGCCGCGCGGCCGGATGCCGGCGGGACGCCCTGCGCCGCCTCGCCGCGAGAATCCTCGCCGGGCAGGGGATGGAGGGGGCGTTCCATGTGAGCGTGCTCTTCTGCGACGACGGCTTCATCGCGGGGCTCAACCGGGAGTACCGGGGGAAGCGGGGGCCCACGGACGTGCTCTCCTTCGGCCAGGACGACGGCGCTTCCGGCCCGGAGGGCCGGGTGCTGGGCGACATTGTGATCTCGATGGACACGGTCGCCGCGCGGTGCGCCGACGACCCCGGGGCCATGCGGGCCGAGGTGCGGCTGCTGTTCTGCCACGGGCTGCTGCACCTGCTCGGGCACGACCACGGGAACGCCGCGGAGCGCCGCGCCATGCAGGCGCTCCAGGCGCGCTATCTCGGCGTGTCCGACGCCGAGGCGTGGCGCGGGGGGAAGGCCGGGTGATGGAAGAGGCAGGGGCCAGACAGGCATCCCAGGACGGTTTCCGGCGCTTTGGCCGGGGAGCCGCCGCGGCCGCAGTCGGGGCGGCGGGACTTGCCCTGCTCACGGGGAGCGCTTTGGCCGGCGCGCCCGAAGCCGGCACCGCGTCGTGGGGCGCCATCTTCACCCCGGGCCGCATGATGGCCATCCTGGCGCTGGCGGGCATGTCCTCTTTCTGCTCCGCCTCCGAGGCGGCGTTCTTCTCCATCGGCAAGGTGCGCCTGCGCACCATGCGCGAGACGGGGGGCGTCGCCGCCCGGCTGGTGGCGCGTCTCATGGATCAGCCCGGCGGGCTGCTGGCCACCCTGCTGATCGCGAACAACGTGGTCAACATCCTGATCGGCGTGCTGTTCGGCGCCCCGATGGCGCGGGTCTTCGACTCCGCCCTCGGGTATTCGCCCACCCTGTCCTATCTGGCAAGCACCCTTTTCACGACGCTCGTGCTGGTCGTCTTCTGCGAGGTGCTGCCCAAGGTGGTGGGCTTCTCGCGCAACACCCTGTTCGCCCAGGCCGCCGCGTTTCCCCTCTACCTGCTCGACCGGGCGATGCGGCCCTTCCGCGACGCCCTCATGCGGTTCA
>JAKPUV010000116.1 GCA_029554925.1 Candidatus Hydrogenedentota bacterium
GGGGGTCACGGACGCGAACGGCGAACTGACCGTGCGGGGGTTCAAGGGAACCTACCGGATTCACCTCGGCGCGCAGGAGCACGGGGCGGCCATCGGGGACGCGCCCGCCCGCGTGGAGCTCACCCTGGGGACGCCCGCAAAGTAGACACGGCATCCTGCCGTGTTCTTGGGCCTTCCCTCGACCTGAAGAACGCGGCAGGATGCCGTGTCTACTTTGCCGTCGGCCTGCCGGGAACGAGATCGCTTCGGTCGCTTCGCTCCCTCGCGATGACGCTTCTTGCCTCCGTCATCGCGGGGAGGCCGCCCTGCGGCCGACGCGGCGATCTCTTGCCGGAATGCTTGCGGCAGGAACAGCCGCTTGTCTACACTGGCCCCGGTGACTTCACCCGGGAGTCTTTTCCATGAAACGCCGAACCTTCCTGCAAACCGGACTCGGGGCCGCCGCCGTGGTGGCGGGCCTTCCCCGGAGCGCCAACGCCAGCGAGGAGCGCACCATGAACATCGTCGTCGCCGCCGACCCCTTCGCCGTGGACCTCAAGGACGCCGTGAAGGAGCATCTGGAAAAGCGGGGCTTCACGGTGGCTGACGTGGGGGCCGTCAAGGGCAAGGACATGCCCTACTACGACGCCGCGCCCCTCGCCACCAAACTGCTCCAGGAGGGAAAGGCGGAACGGGCAATCCTCTTCTGCGGCACCGGCGCGGGCATGTGCATCGTCGCCAACAAGTTCAAGGGTGTGTGCGCGGTCTGCGTGGAGTCGGTCTTCTCCGCGAAGATGGCCCGCGCCATCAACGACGCCAACGCCATCACCCTGGGGGCCATGATCGTGGCCCCGTGGATGGCGAAGGAAATGGTGGACGCCTGGCTGGACACGAAGCACACCCAGGGGCTGGACGAGTTCGCCGGATTCCTCAAGGACGCCTGCGCGCGCGTGAACGCCCTCGACACGGGGAAATAACCCATGCCGGAAAATCCCGACCGTCCGTGGCAGATGCCCCTTTCCGTCCACTGCTGGGCCCTGGGCCTCTTCGCCGCCGCCACCCTCGCGGTCGTCGCGGTGTTCCTTCTCTACCAGGACGTCAACGTGTGGGAGGGCTGGCGCGAGAGCAACGAACTCCGCAGGCAGGCCTACGGCGAGCGGCTCTATGTGGAAAGCGTCTACCGCACCCGCGCCAACACCTGGTCCAACCTGGCCTATGTGCTGGTGGGGCTCTACGCCGTCGTCCTCGGCGTGAACGACCTGCGCCGGAAGGACGGGGCAGGGGAGGGGCACCTCCGGCGGCGGCCCGCCCTCGGCATCCTCTACGGTGTTGCCTGCTGCTATCTGGGGGTCGGCAGCGGCCTGTTCCACGCCTCCCTCACCCACTGGGGACAGCAGCTTGACGTCGCCGCCATGTACTCGCCCGTCGTTGTGCTCATCGCCCTGCACCTCGACCGCTTCCTGCCCGCGTGGCCGCTCTGGGTCGCCGCCGCCGTCGTCGCCTGCGCCCTGCTCTACGTGTACAAGTGGTCCATGTCCTCCGGCATCGTGCTGCCCGCACTGATCGCCGCCGTCACCGTGCTGGCGGTGGCGGACCGTCTCTTGGGAAAGGGGCGCATGCAATTACGGTGGATGGACGCCGCCGCGGTCTGCCTCATG
>JAKPUV010000966.1 GCA_029554925.1 Candidatus Hydrogenedentota bacterium
GCGTGGCGCGGCACGAAGAAGCTGGACGGCGGCGGCGCGCTCATGAACCAGGGCATCCACCAGATCGACCTGCTCCAGTGGTTCATGGGCCCCGTGGCGAAGGTGCAGGCGCAGACCACCCGGGCGCTCCACGCCGGACTGGAGGTTGAGGATCTGGCGACGGTCATGCTGGAGTTTACGAGCGGGGCCTACGGGGTCATCGAGGGCAGCACGGCCATCTGGCCGGGCCATCCCGCGCGCGTGGAGGTCCACGGCACCGACGGCAGCGCCTACGTCGAGGACGGGGCCATCAAGTTCTGGCAGTTCAAGAAGGCGCGGGCCGTGGACAAGAAGGTGGCCGACCTGATGACCCGCGAGTCCGAGCTGGGCTCCGGCGCGGGCGACCCGCTGAGCAGCCTCAAGATCGGGGGGCACCTGCTCCAGATCGAGGATTTCGCGCAGGCCCTGCTGAAGGACCGCCCCCCCTACATTGACGGCCGCGAGGGGCGCAACGCCGTCGCCCTCATCGAGGCCATCTACAAGTCCGCCGCGACGGGCCGGGCGGTTTCCCTGTGAACTCCCCCTTCTCCATCCTTGTTGCGGCCGTGTGCGTGGCCCTCTCCGCCCTTTGGGCCGCCGCCGCGGAAGGCGGGGAGTCCGCGCCTCCGCCGGGGCCGCCCCTTCCCGAGAAAATCGCCCAGGTCGGGGAGTATGTCATCACGGGCGCGGAGTTCCAGCGCAATCTTGCCCTCCGCGTGCGCCAGACCGCCGCGCGCACCGGACGCCCGGTGGTCCCCGACGCGGCCTTTCGCCGCGAGACCCTGGGCGCGCGCATTGACGCCCTCGTCCTGCAGCAGGTCGCCGAGGCGTCCGTGTCTGTGGCCCCCGCCGCCGTCGAGGCCGAATTCGCCCGGGCGCGCGCGGGGTTTCCGTCCGACGATCGCTTCCAGGAGTGGCTGACCCGCACAGGCACCGACGAGGCCGCCCTCCGCCGGGAAATCCGGGGTCGGATGGCCATTCGGGCCTTTTCTGACCAGAAAACGGAAGGGGTTTCCGTCGCGGAGGCGGAGGTGCGGGCCCACTATGACGCCCTCGAATCCGAGGGCCTCATGCGCCGGTCCCTCAAGACCGCCGACCTCTCCCACCTGATGGTGACGGTGAAGGGGGGCACCAAGGAGGACTCCGAATATGCCCGCCGGCGCGTCGAGGAGGCGCGGGCGCGCATTCTGGCGGGCGAAGGGTTTGAGACCGTCGCCCGGCAGGTCAGCGAGGACCCCGCCGTCACGGAGCACGGGGGACGCTATCTGGAGGCGTCGGGGCGCGGCCTGCCGCCGTTCATCGCCGACAAGATGTTCACGCAGCCCGTCGGCGAGCTTCCCGAGCCGTTTGAGGCGGCGGGGGCCTGGCACCTGCTGAGGATCGACTCCCTGAACGAGCCCGGCGTGGTCCCCTATGAGAAGGCCGCCGAACGCCTCAAAGCCGCCCTCCTGGCGCGCAAGAAGCAGGAGATTCTGGAGGATTTGGTGGATTCGGCGCGCAAGATCACGCGCATCGAGGTGTATTCCGGGGAGTTGGCCCCGGAGGTGAAGCCCCCGATCCCCGAAAAGGAGGAGGCGCCATGACGGAGCGCGGGATCACCATCGGGCTGGTCGGCGCGGGCATGTTCGGCGGCGATGTCCATCTGCGCACCTACGCCCAGCTCCAGCGCGGCGGGCTGCTACCCTGGCTGGGGCGTCTGGGACTCGACGACCACGCCCGGCAACTGGGCGACATCACTGTGAGGTTCGTCGCCCTCGCCACCAACACGGAGGCCAGCGGCCTGCGCAAGCGGGAGGAGTACGCCGCGCACGGCCTGGACTTCGCCCTGTACCACGGCGAGACGCCGTGGAACGACCTGCTCCGGGACTTCCCGGACCTCGACATTCTTGCCGTGGCCACGCCGGACCACCTCCACACGGCGCCCATCCTGGCGGCGCTGGAGCGCGGCGTCCACGTCATCACGGAAAAGCCCATGACTCTGGACGCCCACGAGGCGGACGCCGTGGTCGCCGCGGCGCGGAAGGCGAACCGCATCGTGGGCGTGGACATGCACAAGCGCTACGACCCCGACCACCTGCGCCTGCGCGACGACATCGCGGGCCGCATCGGCGACCCGCTCTACGGGCGCGCCGTGCTGGAGGAGCCGCTGTCGGTGTCCACCGGGGCCTTCGCGAAATGGGCCGAAAAGAGCGACCCCTTCAGCTATGTCGGCTGCCACTGGACCGACCTCTACGTCGCCTATTTCGGCGTCAAGCCCGTGTCCCTCCATGCCGTCGGCCAGAAGAAGAAGCTCCGCCGCGACTTCAATATGGACGCGTTCGACGCGGTGCAGGTGAAGGTCCAGTTCGACAACGGCATGAGCATTGACTTCATCAACAGCTGGATCCTGCCGGAGGGTTTCGAGGGGCCCGTGAACCAGGAGAGCCAGCTCTTCGGCACCGACGGGCTG
>JAKPUV010000973.1 GCA_029554925.1 Candidatus Hydrogenedentota bacterium
CGCCGCACGGCGGCGAAGGGAATCCCCGTGTCCGGGTCGCCGTGGTCCTTCACGGAGCGCATATCCATCACCCCCGTCACCCGCGCGTCGGCCGAGAGGATCAGGGCGAAGGAGTCGGCCTGCAGGAAGATGTCCCCGGATGCCCGGGGGGCGCCCCCCGGCGCGGAGAGCGCGAGCGCCATTGCGAACACCGCCGACAGCAGCATAGGACCACCCCGTCCCGCGGAAGACGGCGCGCCGGGGAAAGTCCCGGCCGGATCCGCCCCGCCGTCCCCCTATCATACATTCCCGGCGCGCCGGGCGCACCGTTTCGGCGGGGCTCCTTCCACGGACTCCGGACTCACTCCCACTCGATGGTTCCGGGCGGCTTGCTGGTGATGTCGTAGAGGACGCGGTTGATGTGCTTGACCTCGTTGCAGACGCGGTTGGACACGCGCTGGAGGAAGTCCGGGGGGAAGCGGTACCAGTCGGCGGTCATGGCGTCGGTGGAGGTGACGGCGCGGAGGCTGCACACCTCCTCGTAGGTGCGCTCGTCGCCCTGGACGCCCACGCTCTTGACGGGCAGCAGGCAGACCAGCGCCTGCCAGATCTCGTCGTAGAGGCCGGCCTTGCGGATTTCGTCGATGAAGATGGCGTCGGCATCGCGCAGGGTGTCGAGCCGCTCGCGCGTGAGCTCGCCCACGCACCGCACGCCCAGCCCGGGCCCGGGGAAGGGGTGACGGTCCACGACGTGGGGGGGCAGGCCCAGCTCGCGGCCCAGGGCCCGCACCTCGTCCTTGAACAGCTCGCGCAGGGGCTCGAGCAGCTCCAGGCGCATCTTGGCGGGAAGTCCGCCGACATTGTGGTGGCTTTTGATGGTGACGGAGGGGCCGCCGGTGGCCGACGTGGACTCGATGACGTCGGGGTAGAGCGTGCCCTGGGCCAGGAAGTCCACCTGGCCGATGTTCTTCGACTCGCGCTCGAACACGTCAATGAACACCTTGCCGATGATTTTGCGCTTGCACTCGGGGTCCGTGACGCCGGCCAAGGCGGTGAGGAACTCGTCCTCGGCGTCGGCGTAGACCACATTGAAGTGGAAGGTGTCGCGGAAGACCTCCAGCACGAGGTCGGCCTCGCCCCGGCGGAGCAGGCCGTTGTTCACGAAGACGCAGGTGAGCTGGTCGCCGACGGCGCGGTGGATGAGCGCGGCGGCCACGCTGCTGTCCACGCCGCCGCTCAGGCCGCAGAGGACTTTCCGGTCGCCGACCTTGGCGCGGATCTCCTCGACGGCGAGGTCTATGAAGGAGCCCATGCGCCAGTCGCCGGGGCAGCCGCAGATGTCGTGGACAAAGTTCTCGAAGATGCGCATGCCCTGGGGCGTGTGGACCACCTCGGGGTGGAACTGGACGCCGTAGAAGCGCCGCGCGGGGTCGGCGACGGCGGCGTAGGGCGAGTTCTCCGTGCGGCCGACGGCGGTGAAGCCCTCGGGGAGCTCCTCCACCCGGTCGCCGTGGCTCATCCACACCTGGGTCACCGCGTCCACGTTCTTCAGGAAGCCCGTGCCGTCGTCCCCGTGCTCCAGCTGGGCGATGCCGTATTCGCGCTGGTCGGCGCGGGCCACGCGGCCGCCCAGCATCTGGGCGAGAAGCTGCACGCCGTAGCAGATGCCGAGGATGGGCACGCCGAGGGAGAAGACCTCCGGGTCGGGATGGGGCGCGCCGGGCTGGTGCACGCTGGCGGGCCCGCCGCTGAAGATGATCCCGACGGGGTCCATCGCCCGCAGGCGCTCCGCCGGGATGCTGTAGGGGACGATGACGCTGTAGACGTTCGCCTCGCGGACGCGCCGGGCGATGAGCTTGCTGTACTGCGCGCCGAAGTCGAGGACGACAATGGGTCTGCGGATGTCCTGCATGGGATGGGGTTCCGTGTGGTTGCCTGAAAACTCAGCGGGGGACCTGGTAATTCGGGGCGTCCTCCGTGATCGTGACGTCGTGGGGATGGCTCTCGCGGAGCCCGGCGGCGGTCATCTCGACGAACCGGGCGTTGGTCTGGAGGGCGGCCACAGTGGCGCAGCCGCAGTAACCCATGGCGGCGCGCAGGCCGCCCACGAGCTGGTGGACGTAGCCGGAAAGCGCGCCCCGGTAGGGCACGCGCGCCTCGATGCCCTCGGGCACCAGCTTGGTCGGGTCGGAATCGAACTGCATGTAGCGGGTCTTGCTGCCGCGCTGCATGGCCTTGATGGAGCCCATGCCGCGCACCACCTTGAAGGTGCGGCCCTCGTAGAGAACCTTCTCGCCGGGGCTCTCCTCGGTGCCCGCGAAGAGGCTGCCGATCATGACGGCGTCGGCCCCCGCCGCGATGGCCTTGGCGATGTCGCCGCTGTACTTCACGCCGCCGTCGGCGATGACCGGAACATCGTGTTTCCGGCACTCCGCGGCCACGTCCATCACCGCCGTGAGCTGGGGCACGCCGACCCCCGCGACCACGCGGGTGGTGCAGATGGCCCCGGGGCCCACCCCCACCTTCACGGCGTCCACCCCCGCCTCCACAAGGTCGCGGGCGGCCTCGGCGGTGACCACGTTGCCCGCCACCACCTGGGCCTCCGGGAAGGCCGCCTTGATCTGGCGGACCATGTCGAGGACCATCTCGCTGTGGCCGTGGGCGGAGTCCACCACCACCACGTCGGCCCCGGCGGACAGCACCGCCTCGACGCGCTCGATCTCGCCCTGGCCGACGCCGACCGCCGCGCCCACGCGCAGGCGGCCCCGCTCGTCGGTGCAGCGGTTCGGGAAGTCGCGCGCCTTGATGATGTCCTTGATGGTCAGCAGGCCCTCAAGACGCCCCTCTTTGTCCACGATGGGCAGCTTTTCAATCCGGTGCTTGTGCAGGAGGCGCTTGGCCTCGTCCATCGGCGTGCCGGGCGGCACGGTGACCAGCCGTTCGCGCGGGGTCATCACGTCGGCGATGGGGGCCTCAAGGTCCTCCTCGAAGCGCAGGTCGCGGTTGGTCAGGATGCCGACCAGGATGCCCGCCGCGTCGGTGATGGGCACGCCCGACACATGGTAGCGGCCCATGAGCGCCTCGGCGTCCTTGAGCTTGTGTTCGGGCGTCAGCGTGAAGGGGTGGCTGACGATGCCCGCCTGCGACCGTTTCACGCGGTCCACCTCCTCCGCCTGCTCGGAGAGCGTGAGGTTCTTGTGGATCACCCCCAGGCCGCCCTCCTGCGCGATGGAGATGGCCAGCCGCGACTCCGTCACCGTGTCCATGGCCGCGCTCAGCAGCGGGATGTTCAGGCTGACCGCCCGGGTCAGGCGCGTGCGCACGTCCGTGTCGCGCGGAAGCACCCCCGAACGCGCGGGGCACAGCAGCACGTCGTCGAAAGAGAGACCCCTTGTTATCCTGGAATCGTCGGTCATGGCGCCTCGCATCGCCGTGCGGACGGAGCGGCCGCGGGTCCCGGCGGGCACGGCGTTCCCCCGGGGCCGATATTATAGACCTTTCGCGGGAACGGCGCAAACTGGGCCGCGGGGCCGCCCCCGCCGTGGGCGCCCGGGCGGATGCGGGACAGCGCCCCCCCGCGCCTTGATTTCCCGCGCCGGGGGACGTAAAGTAGGGAAGGATCGGCAAAAACAACGCGTCACAGGGGTGGCTCACCATGATTTTTCAAGTGATTTCAGGGTTCCTGCTGGGGGGCGCCGCCGCCGGGGCCGGCGTGTGGCTGCTGGCGCGGCGAAACGTGGCCCGGCTGGCTGCGGAGCGCGACCTGGCCCTCAGCGAAAAGGCCGCCGGCGAGGCGCGGGCCGCCCAGCTCGAACAGGCCGCGGCGCGGTTCCGGGAGGAGTCGGGGAAACTCGGCGCCCAGCTTACAGCCGCGCTGGAGGAACTGCGCCGGGAGACGGGCCGCCGCACGGCGGCGGAGGAGAAGGCCCTGCGCGTGGCGCCGCTGGAGGGGGAACTGGCGGCGCGGGCGAACGAGCTGACCCTGCTGCGGGAGCGGGTGCGCGAGATGGAGACGCGGCTGGAGGAGGAGCGCAAGGCGGCCCGGGAGAAACTGGCCCTGCTGGAGGACGCGCGCGCGAAGCTCGCCGACGCCTTCCAGGCCCTGTCCGCCGAGGCGCTCAAGAGCAACAACGCCGCCTTCCTGGAACTGGCCAAGGAGAACCTGAAGCGCTTCCAGGAGGCGGCGCAGGGTGACCTGGCGAAGCGCCAGGAAAGTATCGAGCAGATGGTGAAGCCCATCCGCGAGTCCCTGGAGAAGGTGACCACGCAGATCCATGAGGTGGAGAAGACGCGCGCCGGGGCCTATTCCGAGCTTTCCGAACAGGTGAAGAGCCTCTATCAGGGGCAGATGCAGCTTCAGACGGAGACAGGGCGTCTGGTGAACGCGCTGAAATCCCCCATCACGCGGGGCCGCTGGGGGGAAATCCAGCTCCAGCGCGTGGTGGAGCTGGCGGGCATGCTGGAATACTGCGACTTCGAGCAGCAGACCACGGTAAAGTCCGAGGAGGGAAGCCTTCGCCCCGACATGGTCATCCGCCTGCCCAACGACAAGATCATCGTTGTGGACTCCAAGGTGTCGCTCGACGCCTACATCAAGGCGATCGAGGCGGACAGCGAGGAGGCGCGGGCGGGGCACATGCAGACCCACGCGCGGCAGGTGCGCGACCATGTGACCCGGCTGTCCGGAAAGCAGTACTGGAACCAGTTTGCCAACACCCCGGAGTTCGTCGTCCTGTTTCTGCCGGGCGAGCCCTTCTTCAGCGCGGCGCTCCAGCAGGACCCCGCGCTGATCGAGACGGGGGTGGAGAACCGGGTCATCCTGGCGACGCCGACCACGCTGATCGCCCTGCTCAAGGCGGTGGCCTTTGGCTGGCGGCAGGAGCGGCTCGCGGAGAACGCCGAGAAGATCAGCGCCCTCGGGCGGGAGCTGTACCAGCGGATATGCGGTCTTGCGGACACGTTTGCGCGGGTGGGCAAGGGGCTTGACTCGGCCACCGACGCCTACAACAAGGCCGTGGGCACCCTCGAATCCCGCGTGCTGGTTTCCGCGCGCCGGTTCAAGGACCTGGGCGCCGCGCCGGGGGACAAGGAACTGGACCTGCTGGCCCCCGTGGACCACACGACCCGCGACATTCAGCGTCCGGAACTCCTGGAGGGGCCGGCGGAGGGGGACTGATCACTCCTTCTCGCGGACATCCTTCCGCTCGTCCGCGGCGGGCCGCCACTTCGTGCCGTCTGGAAGCAGTGAAACCCATTCGTAGGTCTTCCGCGCCGGGTTGAGGGTGTAGAGTTTCGCCCCCTTGCGGACCACCTCGCCGCCGTAGCCGCCCACGCCGGTGGCGCGGCCGTAGATGAGGTCCACGCCGCCGGAAACCGCCGAATAGTCGTTGACATGGTCGTGGCCGCAGATGACCGCCGTCAGGCCGGCCTCCGCCAGCACGGGCAGGGAGGACCGGTCCTCCTCCTCGAAACACACGTTCTCGCCGATGATGCCCCGCGCGGAGCCGTCGTCCCACACGTCCTGGTACTGCCGCACGGGGATGTGGAAGGCCCCGATGCGCAGCGGGCGCGGCCCGGCGGCGTCGAGGGTTTTGGCGGCGGACTTCGTGAAGTCGCGCGCCTCGGCGTCGAGGCCGCCCGTCTTGCTGTTCAGGCAGAACAGTTCAGCCAGCCGCTCCCCGGAGTTGCCCTCCAGGCTGACCACGTAGTTGCCGTTGGATTCGCGGCCGGCATAGAGGCTGCCCTTCGCCTCGGCGAAGGACTTATGGCCCGCCGCAAAGTCGTCGAGCTGGTCATGGTTGCCCCAGGTGAAGGCCCAGGGAACGCCCAGCCCCGCCAGCTGTTCCACGGCGAAGGCCATGTACTCCGCCCCGCGCCCCCCGTCGTTGTCGCACCACAGGTCGCCCGTCATGACAAACAGGTCGGGTTTTGCCGCGTCGAGGAGCTGTTTCAGGTGCTCCACCGTCACCCGCCTGCGGTGTTTCTCCAGGGAGGGGGTCTTTGCGATGCCGCTGAAAAAATGCACGTCCGTGAATTGCAGCACCTTGACGGCCGCAGGATCGGACACCTTCAGCCGCGACACCCAGGAAACCTCCGCCGCCCGGGCCGCCGGGGTTCCCAGCATGGTAACGGCGGCCGCCGAAGTCGCCGCCAGAAAACCGCGTCTTGACACATCCCTCATGATGTCACTCCTGTTTGCGTCCCGCCCGTCCGGCGGGAACCGTTCCTAGAGACTACCACAGTGGACGCTTCCGGACGCAAGAGGACGTCCAATGGTCCGTCGGCGTTGCTTGACATTTCGAACAGGATGAAATACCATAAAAACATGACGTGGCGCATCCGGTCGGGCGGTGTCAGTCGGCGCCGCCCATGTCGGACAATTCCGTCCGCCGAACGCCCGGCCATGTCCGGGCGGAGTGGTGGCGCTTTTTCGCGCGCGTTGTCTTTTGCCTTCATTTTTCATGGCAGGCCCGCCCCCTAAGCGCGGCGGGAGAAGGGATGGTCGAGATGGGAATGAACAGGGTTTTCTGGGGATTTTTTGCGGCGGTTCTGTTGCTGGCCGCCTCGGCCGAGGCTGCCGTGCAGGTGCTCGGATCCGCATCGGCGAAGGATGAGGACAACGACACCTCCCTGAATCTGGGGTTCACCGCCCCGGCGGGCACCCAGCTGCTGGTGCTCGGCGTGTCGAACCGGGACAACCGGGCCGTCTCGTCGGCCACGATAGACGGAGTCGCGTTCCACATGATCGTGGATTCCGATGAAACGGGGTACGGCGAGTTTCCCGACCGGGACGAGCGCGTGACGCTCCTCTACTACAAGGCCCCCCCCACGGGTGTCGCCAAGACCATCGCGGTCACCCTGAGCAACAGTTCCCGCCACAAGATCGCGGGGGTGCTGTTTCTTTCCGGCGTGGATTTGGTGCAGTTCTCCGACCCGGGCGCGGCCACGCCGCTGAAGCCGGTGAGGCTGGTCAGCCGGGGTGGATCGGGCACGGCCACCATCACCTTCGACGGCACCCAGGCCCCGCTGGGCTCGCTGGCGGTGTCCGCCGTTGTCAACAAGAACACCACCCTGAATATTGTGGGCGCGCCGGAGCATGTGCAGCAATGGCGGCTGGACACGGCCTATCTCCTTTCCTACAGCCAGGGCGGCGGCGGCACGCGCGCGGGTTCCGCGTCGGGCGCGGCGCTCTCCTGGGCGCCCAACGACAACTACGGCATGGCGGCCTGCGTGATTCCCACGGGGAACCAGGGGCCCACGAACATCACCGGCAGCCTGACGGTTTCCGACACGGCGCCCAACGGGACGGTGGCCGGGACACTGACGGTGAGCGACCCGGACGGTGCTCCGCCGTATGTCTGGTCGCTGGTGGACAGTGCGGGGGGGCGTTTCGCCCTGACGCCGTCCGGCGACACCCTGTCGGCCACGGTGACGATCGCCGACGCGTCGCAGATCGACGCGGGGCTGGCCCCGTCCCATGTGATCCGCGTTTCCGTGGAGGACCCCGCGGCCGGATACAACAAAGTCTTTGAAAAGGACATCCCCGTCACGGTGACCGACGCGACCAGCCCCGTGATCACGAACATCACCAGTTCACGGAGCGCGGCGCGGCACGGGGCCAGTGTCACCCTGAGCGCCACCATCACGGACAACGTTTCCGTGGCGTGGGAGCCCCAGATGACCGTCAACGGCGTCCTCCTCACATTCCCCGTGCTGGACGGCGATGTCTACTCCTGGCTGTGGAATGTGCCCGCCGGCGCGCCGGAGGGGCCTGTGTCCATTTCCGTCAGCGCGGTGGACCCCTCGGGCAACACGGCGGCCGCGGCGGCCAACGACCTTCTGGTGGTGGACAATGTCGCGCCCACGCTCAGCTATTTCTCGGTTTCGGACATTTTCGTGAAGCCGGGCGACACCGTGGTGATCGGCCTGACAGTGGCGGACAATGTGGCGGTCTCGTCGAGTCCGGTGCCCGCCCTGACCGTGGCGGGGGTGGACGCCGGCCCGCCCTCGGTCTACGAGGACTGGTACGAGTGGACCTATGTCATTCCGGCGGACGCGGCCGAGGGCTTTGCCGTCCTGTCGGTGACGGCGCGGGACACGGCGGGAAACACCGTGTCCGGAACGGCGGCGGACCTGTTGTCTGTGGACCGCACCCAGCCGTCGGTGCACTCGATACAGTCGTCCGTCCCCTGGGCGCGCGCGGGCACGGTGGTGAGCATTTCTGCCGATGTCAGCGACAATTTCGGCCTCGACGGCCTGCCCACCCTCCGGCTCAACGGCAACCTGGTGGCGGTTTTCCCCGCGGTGGCCGGCAGCGTGCACACGTGGACCTTCACCGTCGGCGCGTCCGAGATGCAGGGGGCCGCGGCGATCGAGGTCGCGGCGGTGGACCGGTCGGGCAACGCCCGGACGGCCTCGCCTTCTTCCACCATTCTCACCGTGGACCGGACCCAGCCCAACATCGGCTCCCTGACCGTCTCGCCCGCGGCGGCGAGAGTCGGCACGGCGGTCACCCTCACGGCGCAGGTGATCGACAACTACGGCATTTCCGGGACTCCGCTCATGACAGTGAACGGGCTTCCGGTTCCGGCGCCCTCCCAGAGCGGCTACCTGTACACCTGGGTGTTCACGGTGCCGTCCGGGGTCTCCGAGGGGCCCGCGGCGATTGCCATCTATGCCTCCGACCTGGCGGGCAACGCCAGGAACTTCTCCAACAACACGGCACTCACCCTTGACCCCAACCCGCCGCAGGTGACCGGAATCACGGCGTCCCCCACACAGGCGCGGGCGGGCAACGCGGTCGTCTTTTCCGCCACCATCACCGACCTGACCGGGGTCTCGGGAAGCCCCTCGCTGACGGTGAACGGCGTGGCGGCGGCGCACGCGGGGGCTTCTGGCGGCGTTCACACCTGGAACTTCACCGTGCCCGCCGGCGCGCCGGAGGGGAACGCCACAGTGCGCGTGACGGCGGCGGACACGCTGGGGAACAGCGCGGTGACCACGAGCACTTCGGCGCTGCTCATTGACCGGACGGCTCCGGTGATCTCCAACGTGCAGGCGGTGCCCGCGGTGGCCAAGCTCGGCGACTCCGTGCGCCTGGTCTTCGCCGTCACGGACGCCCTCACCGGCGTTTTTGGCACCCCTTCCGTGACGGTGAACGCGGCGTCGGCCGCCTTTCACAGCCAGAGCGGCACGGTCTACGAATTCCGCTACACGGTGCGGGCCGCAGATCCGGAGGGGCCCGCGAGCGTGCTCATCTCCTCGCGCGACGTGGTCGGCAACGGCGGCATCGTCACGCTGACCAGCGCGCTCACGATTGACAACACCGTGCCCACCGTCAGCGGTCTCAGCGTCTACCCCGAACACGCGGGCGACGGCGTCTCCGTCCTGATCGGCTTCCGCGTGAACGACAGCAACGGGATCCCCTCGCCCCCGTCCGTCAAGGTGAACGGGCTGGACGCCGTGTTCTCCACTTCGGAAGACGGCTACTACGAGTACACCTTCACCGTGCGGCACGGCGAGGTGGCGGAGGGCCCGGCGACCGTTTCGATCGTGGCGGTGGACGCGCTGGGCAACAGCGGGTCGAGCCAGAGCACGGGCATGCTGAAGGTGGACACCCTGCCCCCGGCGGGCGCGGTCACGGTCAACAACGGCGATGTCTACACCAGGGTGCCCTCGGTGACGCTGGCGCTGGCGCCCGAGGACGGGGTCCATTCCAGCGGCGTGGTGGAGATGTGCCTGAGCGACGACGGCGCGCTGTGGCTGCCCTGGGAGCCGTTCTCCCCGGAGCGGGCCTGGACGCTGACCCCCGGACAGGGATGGAAGAAGGTGCACGTGAAATTCA
>JAKPUV010000977.1 GCA_029554925.1 Candidatus Hydrogenedentota bacterium
CTGGAGAAATGCGGCCCGCCGCCGGAGGGCGAAAACTGGACGCCCCGATTCCGGCAGGCGGCGGCTCTGGCCGCCCAGGGGCGCCTTCCAGAACTGGTGTTCAACCGGCTGGAAAGGCCGGTGTTCCACGACCACCCCCTGCTGGCGGAGATCAAGGAGGCCCTGCTGGCCCGCGGCGCGCGCGCGGCGGCCATGAGCGGAAGTGGTTCCGTGATGTTTGGCCTGTTCCGGCATGCGGACCCTGTGGGGGACGCCGCCGCCGCGGTGGCGCAATCCTTCCCCGGAGTCTCCGTCCTTCGGTGCGGGTTTTCCCCGGCGACTTTGCCTTCAAGTGGCGGGTGCCTTCGCCTCGATTGAGGACGAAACCCGGGAAACCGGAAAACTCCGGAAACCTGGGCGCAGCGGTTGAGGTCTTCAGTGAGGCTGATGGAAGCGGTGTCAAGCGGCGGCACTCCGGAAGGAGTCCCCAGGAGGTTTGCCCATGTGCCAGAAACGCAGAGTGGTCATCCGTGTGGTGCTGTTTGCCCTGCTTGGCCTGCTGGTGGAGCTGTTTTTCACGGCGCTGGGCTCCCTGCTGAAGGGAAACATCAATTTCTCCGGGCATTCCTCCCCGTGGATGATGCTGGACTACGGGATCCTCGGCCTGCTGGTCGGGCCGATGGCCGCGGTGATGAAGGGGAAGCGCGTGCCGCTGCTTCTCAGGGCGGTCGTCTACATGCTGGGCATCTTCCTGGTGGAGTATGTTTCCGGCCGCATTTTCGTTGCCTTTGGCATCCACATCTGGGATTACAGCCACCTGCCCCTGAACCTTCATGGCCAGATTACCCTGACCTATGCGCCTTACTGGTACGCCCTGGGGCTGGGGCTGGAGCTGCTCAACAAGTGGATAGACGCCTGCGCGGCGACCCTGGCGGGCGGTTTCACGGCGGAGGAGCTGACAGCCCTGGCGGCGGCCCGCACGGGGGCCGCAGAAGGCTGCGGCTGCGGGTGCGACGCCGGCAAGGACTGAGCGCGTCAGTCAATCAGCTCCGCGCGCGGAAAGGAACCGAGAATCTTGAGGTTCCGCGCGGGCTCGGCGGCCTCCTCCAGCGTCTCCTTGACCACTTGGTCCTCGATGTGGCCCAGCAGGTCAATGAAGAAGACATACTCCCACGCCTTCTGCTGGGAGGGGCGCGACTCAATGCGGGTCAGGTTGATCCCCCGGCGGGAGAACGGGAGCAGCAGGTTGTAGAGCGCGCCGGGCTTGTCCTTCACCCACACCAGGATGGAGGTCTTGTCGTCGCCGGTCCGGGCGACCATCTGGCGCCCGACGACGACGAAGCGGGTGAAGTTGTGGGGCGCGTCCTCGATGCGTTCCATGAGGATGTCCAGGGAGTAGGTGGCCGCGGCGAGGCGGCTGGCGATGGCTGCGGTGCCCGGCTCCTCGGCGGCGCGGCGGGCGGCCTCGGCCGTGCTGCTCACCTCGATGAGCTCGGCGCGGGGCAGGTTGGCCCGGAGCCAGTTGCGGCACTGGAGGATGGCGTTGTCCTTCGAGTAGACGCGCCGGACCTCCTCCATGGGGGACTTCGAGAGCAGGTTCTGCGTGATGTGCAGGAGCACCTCGTTGACGATTTTCAGCTCCGAGGTGATGAAGCGGTCCAGGGTGTCGCTGACGGACCCGCCCATGGAGCTCTCCACGGGGACGATGCCGTAGTCAATGCGCTCGCGCTCGACCTCGGTGAAGACGTCCTGGAACGAGGGAAGCGGGTGGTACTCCGCCTCGGCGCCGAAGACGCGCAGGGCGGCCATGTGGCTGAAGGTGTCGCGCGGGCCGAGAAAGGCCACGCTGGTGGGCTTTTCGAGGGCGCGGATGGCGCTCATGACCTCGCGGTACACCGCCGAAAGCGCCTTGTTGTCCAGGGGGCCCCTGTTCTTTTCGGCGAGGCGGGTGAACACGGCCTTCTCCCGCTCGGGGACGTAGATGGGCGCGTCGCTTTGGCGCTTGAGCTCGCCGATGGCCATGGCCGCCTTCGCCCGGAGGTTCAGGCACTCCACAATCTTCTCGTCCAGCTCGTCTATCTGTTTGCGCAGTTCATCGAGGGTCACGGTGTTTTCCTTCCAGAATCTCCAGAGGAGCCAGCCCAATCATAAGCATGGCGACCTTTCCCGTGTCAAAACGGACCCGGGCCTTTATTTTGCCGCCCGTGGAGGAGACATGGATCACGGTGCCCGATCCGAAGGTGGCGTGGCGCACCCGCGTGCCGCTTTTCAGCGGCGCGGGCGCGCTGTCCGCGCCTTGCGCGCCTTCCGCGCCCTCCCCGCGCCGCGCCCGCCGGGGGGTGCCGGGCGCCCTCCCCTCCTCCCGTTTCGGCTCCTGGCCGGCGACGGGCTGGAGGTGTTCCTGCCCGACCTCGCGGACAAACCGGGAGATCTCGCGCCCCCAGTCCGTTCTCCCAAAGACCATGCGCTCTCGGGCGGCGGTAAGGGTGAGGGTCTTGCGGGCGCGGGTCATGGCGACATAGCAGAGCCGCCGCTCCTCCTCGATGTCCTCGTCCCCCTCATCGCCGCGCAGCACCGGGAAGAGCCCCTCCTCCAGCCCGGTCACATAGACGTTCTCGAACTCCAGCCCCTTGGCGCAGTGGCAGGTCATGAGCGTGACGGCCGGGGCGGACGCGTCCCACTCGTCCACGTCCGACGACAGGGCGAGGTCGGACAGGAACTCCGCCAGGGGGGTTCCGTTGTCCTTGTCGTGCTCCGCGCAGGCGGAGAGGAACTCGTCCACAATCGCGAGGCGGTCGCGCATTTCCTTCTCGTCGCTCTGCTGGATGAACCCGCGGTAGTTGACCCGCTCCATGAGCTCCTCCAGCACCTCCGCCACCGGGGCCTCCCTCGCGCGCAGGGACAGCTCGTCTATCAGGGCGACGAGCTGCATGACCGCGTTGCGGGCGCGCTGGGGGAGCGTCTCGTCCAGCTCGATCTCCCGCAGCACGTCGAACACGGGCATGCGCCGCAGGGTGGCGTACTCGAAGAGGCGCTCCTGGGTGGTTGCGCCGACGCCGCGCGCGGGCACGTTGATGATCCTGCGGAGGGACTCGTCGTCCCGGGGGTTGACCAGCAGGCGCAGGTAGGCCAGGAGATCCTTGACCTCCTTGCGGCTGTAGAACCGGATGCTCCCGACGACCACGTAGTTGAGGTTGCGGCGGCGGAGGCTCTCCTCCAGCAGGCGCGACTGCGCGTTGGTGCGGTAGAACACGGCGACCGACTCGGGCGCGAGACCGCGCTTCGCGATGTCCTCCGCGACGAAGCGGGCCTCCTCCTCCCCGTCCTCAAACAGCCCGAACCGGGGCCTCTCCCCCGCCTCGTTCTCCGTGCGGAGGGTTTTTCCCAGGCGGTTGATGTTGTTTGCCACCACACGGTTCGCGGCGTCGAGGATGTTCCGGGTGCTGCGGTAGTTGAGCTCCAGCCGGTGGACCGATGCCTGCGGGAAGTCCCTGGAGAAGTCGAGAATGTTGTTGATGTCGGCGCCGCGCCAGGAATAGATGCTCTGGTCCTCGTCGCCCACGGCGAAAAGGTTCCCGTGGGCCTCGGCGAGGCGGCGGGCGATCAGGTACTGCGCCCGGTTGGTGTCCTGGTACTCGTCGATCAAGACATGCCGGTAGCGCCGCTGGTATTTCTCCCGCGCGTCGGGATGGTCCTCCAGCAGCCGCACCAGCAGGGAAAGCATGTCGTCGAAATCCACCGCCGAGGCGGCCTCGAGCGCGTCGTGGTAGGCGTCCCACAGCCGGAGGAAGGACTTGGCGTGCGCGGGGTCCGGCGTGTCGTTTTCGTCCCGAGGTGTCTCCACTTTCTGCTTGAACCGCGAGATCCAGGAGAGGGCCGCGCGGGGGAGCACGGGGGTGAATCCGGGGGGAAGCTCCCTGACGAGCCGCTTCATGAGGGAAAGCTGGTCCCCGTCGTCAAAAATGGTGAAACTGCGCGAGCGGCCGAGGCGGTCCATCTCCCGGCGCAGGACAAAGAGCGCGAAGGAGTGGAAGGTGCCCAGAAAGGCGCCCGTGTTGCCCGCGCCGAGGCGCCGCTCCAGGCGGGCCCGCATCTCCGCGGCGGCCTTGTTGGTGAAGGTGAGGGCGAGGAGCTGGTGCGGCGGCACGCGGCGCTCCTCCACGAGCCAGGCCATGCGCTCGATGATGACGCGGGTCTTGCCGCTGCCCGCGCCCGCGAGGACAAGGGCGGGGCCGTCGGGGGCGCTGACCGCCGCCTGCTGGGCGTCATTAAGAAAAACCGTGCTCACCGTGTCCGTTCTTTCCGGCGTTGGGGGCGTCTTTGGGGTCAGCCGCGCAGGATGATGTCGTCGGGCTCCACCAGCGGCAGGGCCTTCAGGTCGTCGGGGACCTGGTCCGGCGGGTAGCTCACCATGGGAAGCTCCGCGAGGGGGCGGTAGGGGCAGTCGAAACGGGCCTCGCCCGCGCTGCGGTCAATCAGCACGGAGATGCCGGCGATGTCCGCGCCGCGCGCGCGCAGGTGCTCCACGGTCTTGAGGATGGACCCGCCGGTTGTCACGATGTCCTCCACGACCAGCACGCGGCTTCCGGGGGCGACGGTGAAGCCGCGCTTCACGGCCATGCCCCCCTGCCCGTCCTTCTCGGAATAGGCGCAGCGGCAGCCCAGGGACTTCGCCGTCTCATAGGCCAGCACAATGCCGCCGGTGGCCGGGCCGACCACCAAGTCCACCGCGTCCCCGCGGAACTTGTCCGCCATGGCGGCGCACAGGCGCGCCACATGGTCCGGGTGCTGCATGACGCGCGCGGCCTGCAGGAACTGCCGGCCGTGGCGGCCGCTGGTGTAGATGAAATGCCCCTCGAGCAGGGCGCCGGTCTTGCGGAAAACGTCAATCACCTCTTCGGGCGTCATGCGCTGATCTCCTTGAGAATGTCGTCCACTGCTTCGGCGGGGTCCGGGGCGCGCAAAATGGGCCGCCCCACCACGATCATGTTGGCGCCGGCGCGCACGGCCTCGCCGGGGGTCATCACGCGCTGCTGGTCGTCCAGGGCGGCCCCGGCGGGGCGCACCCCCGGGGTCACGATGAGGGCGTCCGGCCCCGCCGCGGCGCGCACCAGGGCGATCTCCTGGGGGGAGCACACAATGCCGTGGGCGCCGGCCTCCAGCGCGGTCCGCGCGAGCCGGGGCACGGCCTGGGCCGCCGTCTCCGCAAGGCCCAGATCGTCCCGCAGCGCGTCGTCGCTGTGGCTGGTGAGGATGGTGACGGCCAGCAGCCGCGTCCCGGTCCCCTCCACGGCCTCGCGGGCGGCGGCCACCATCTTGCGGCCGCCGAGGGCGTGCAGGGTCATGAGCCCGGCGCCCGTGGCGGCGCCGGCGCGGGCGGCGCTGGCGACGGTGTTCGGGATGTCATGGTACTTGAGGTCCAGCATGACCTCCTTGCCGAGGGCGCGGACCTCCCCGACAATGGCGGGGCCGCAGCGGGTGAAGAGCTGCGACCCGATCTTGAACCATCGGCAGCGGCCGCAGCGGCGGACGGTGTCCAGCGCCTCCTCGCGCGTGTCCACGTCCAGCACAACAATGAGTTCGGGGTTCATGAAAACACCTCTCTTGGGGGGAAAACGTCTCTTGGCGGCATACTTTACAGGGAAAGGCGGGGGTCAGTCCACCTTCATGGCGCCGACGAGTTCGGAGATGTCGGCGACACCCTGGCGGGCGCAGTAGGCCTCGAGTCCCTCCACAACGCGGAGGGCCGTGTCGGGGCGGCGGAACGAAGCGCAGCCCACGGCGACGGCGGAGGCCCCGGCAAGCAGGAACTGGACGGCATCCTCGGCGGTGCAGATGCCGCCCATGCCGATGATGGGGATGCGCACGGCGCGCGCGGCGTCCCACACCATCTTGACCGCGACCGGGCGGATGGCCGGGCCGCTCAGGCCGCCCACGATGTTGCTGAGGATGGGCCGGCGCGTTTCGGGGTCAATCCCCATGCCCAGCAGGGTGTTGATCAGCGAGAGGCCGTCGGCCCCCGCCTCCTCCGCCGCGAGCGCGGGCTCCGTGATGTCCATCACGTTGGGGGACAGCTTGATGAAGACGGGGAGTCTGGTGGCCGCCTTGACCGCGCGGGTGTACTCCGCCACGCGCTCGGGGGACTGGGACACCAGCTTGCACCCGCGCGTCTTGGCGTCATGGACGTTCGGGCAGGACAGGTTGGCCTCGATGGCGTCGGCGCCGCCCTCCCGCTCCAGGATTTCGGCGAGCTGGGCGTATTCCTCGGGGGAGTAGCCGTAGATGTTGCCGATGACGGTGCAGCCCCTTTCCCGGAGGAAGGGCAGCTTGTCGCGCAGGTAGGCCTCGATCCCCACGTTCTGGAGGCCGATGGCATTGAGCATGCCCGCGGGCGTCTCCACCAGGCGGGGGGGGCGGTTGCCCGCGCGGGGCTGGAGGCTGAGGCTCTTCACCGTGACGGCGCCCAGGCGCGACACGTCGAAATAGCGGTCGTATTCCTGGCCGTAGCCGAAGGTGCCGGATCCCACGGTCACGGGGTTCTTCATCACCAGGCCGCCGATGTTCACCTGCATGTTCACGCCTGCTGCGGACATATCACCGTTTCCCCGCTGCGGACCAGTTGATGACGCGCGAGTCGAACACGGGGCCGTCGGCGCACACACGCACCATGCGCTCGGCCTCGATTTCCACGTTCGCCTCCACCACGCAGCCCATGCAGACGCCGTCGCCGCAGGCCATGAGCGCCTCCAACGAGGCGTAGCAGAGGGCGCCCAGCTCCTCGCAGACATCGTGCACGGCGCGCATCATGGGCATGGGGCCGCAGCAGTACACCACCGTGTCCGGCCCCGGCTTCAGGGTGCGCAGGGCGTCCGACGCGAACCCCTTCATGCCCGCCGACCCGTCGTCCGTGGCCAGGGTCACGCGGCAGCGCATCTGCGCGAAGTCCTTGCCGCACAGGAGGAGGCTGTCCGTGCGGGCGGCGAGGACGATTTCCGGGGTGCGGCCGGCCTCGCGCATGAGGCGCTCGGCAAGCCCCGGCAAGGGAGCCACCCCGATGCCGCCGCCCACCAGGATGGACCGCTTCCCCTCGCCGGGCAGGGGGAAGGGCTTTCCCAGCGGCCCCTGCACATTCAGGGACTGGCCGGTGCGGTATCCGGACAGGAGGCGGGTGCCCTCGCCCTCCACCTTGTACAGGATGGATATGCCGTCGCGGAAAATCCGCTCGATGGACATGGGCCGGCGCAGGAAGGGATGGTATCCCGGGCGCACCTCGATCATGCAGAACTGCCCCGGCAGGGCCTCTTTCGCGATGTCGGGACAGTGGAGGGCCATCCGGTAGTGTCCCGGGGCGGCCTCCTGATGGGCC
>JAKPUV010000999.1 GCA_029554925.1 Candidatus Hydrogenedentota bacterium
GGCCCAGTGGGGGAGGACGGGGAAGGTTTCGCGGGCGCGGCTGAGCTGCCATTTGGGGTGCGCCTTGAGCGCGCGATCCAGGTCCTCGAACGCGCCTGTCTGCCGCATGAGGACGCGCTGGTACTGCCCCAGGTCGCCGTATCCGCGCATGACGTCGTTCAGGCTGTCGCTGGTCTTGTGCAGGAGGCGGCTCAGGCGGGGCAGCACCGCGCGCAGCTCCGCCTCGGTCTTGAACCGCGGAATCTCGGGAATCTCCTTCCCCTCCAGCGCCATGCGCACGAGGTCGGGGGCGAGGTGCAGTTCCCGGTCGCGCAGCTCCTCGTCGGGGTCGCCGTAGAACACGGCGCCCTTCCGGAGCAGGGTGCCCGACTCGGACAGGGCGCGCAGCGCCGCCAGCGCGTCCGGCGGCGCCAGGCACAGCACACTGATCAGTTCCTGCACCGTGGACACCCGGTGCGGCAGGAGGCCCAGCTCCGCCAGCACCAGCCCCAGCAGCAGCTCCGTCTCCAGGGGGGTCAGGCGCAGCGCCCGCGCGCGCTTCAGCAGCGGCACCGTGTTCGGCGTCACCCGGACCCGCGCGCGGAACGATGTCTCCAGCGTTTCCAGCACGGCTATCGTGTCCTCCCGGTCGGCGTTCGACAGCCCGGGGGTGCGCTTCGTGTCCGTCAGCCCCCCCCGCAGTTGGAACAGTTCCAGCGCGGCCTCCAGCAGGGCGTCGTTGCCCTTAAAGGCCATGTCGGCTTCCGTGAACCCCGGCTGTTCCGCGGGCACCTGCGGTGCGTCGGTCGTGGGTCCGAAAAGGTCCTGCTGTTCCATGGGAAGGTCTCCTCTGTGTGTGGGCAATTCGCCTTTTCACCTGCACTATGCGGTGCGCCCAAGCGTTGGCGGGCACGAGATTGCTTCGCTTCGCTCGCAATGACGAGAGCGCGCAAGCCGTTGCTCCGAAACCAAGAATGCCCGTCATCGCGAGGGAGCGCAGCGACCTCGTTCCCGGAACAGCTTCGCTTTGCCCGCAATGACGCAGACACGCACATCGAGCAGCGACGCGTAAAACGCCCGTCATCGCGAGGGAGCGCAGCGACCGAAGCGATCTCGTTCCCGGCACGGCTCCGGTTGTCACCGTGTCTTACCCGGCGACCCGGACCAAGGGCAGCCCGCCCATCCAGCCACAAACGTACAGCCTGTCGAATTGCCGGGGAATCTATGAAGCATCCCCCGTGCCAATCCCGCGCCTTGGCGCGATGGGAAACGCGCCCCCTTCCCCGGCGTTCGCGTCCCCGGCGAGTGTATCCCCTTGCGGCTCCGGCACTAGCCGGCCCCGGCGGCGGAAGAAGCCTTTTCTCGCCCCCCGCTCCGCGAAGTTGCATTCCCCCGGGAAACTCGTCAAATATTGTGGGGTACCTTCAAAATATGAAAGGGCCGCCCATGAGCAAGAAGGACTCCCGGGAACCCCACCTCGCCCTGACAACGAACGGCGTGGACGGTGCCTGCGCCGCGGCGGCGGTGCTGCTGCGCCATCCCGACGCCGAGATCCGCATCACCAGCCACCACCACCTGCCCTCGGCCCTCGAACGGCTCCGCGACGAGGCCTTCGCGGGGACGCTGCACCTGTGCGGCATCGGCGTGGACGCGGCCCCCGAGGCGGCGCTGGAACTGCTGAAGCCCGTGGCCGACCGCGCGCGGGTGCGGTGGTATTTCGGCACGGAACACCCCGAGGTGGCGGCCCTGCGGGGCTCCCTGGAAAAGCGCGGGGGGCTTCTTTTTCCCCATGCGGGCACGGACACTGACGCGGCGTTGGCGGGTGTGGACGCCGCCGACACCGAACGTGGCACGTTTCTGGCTCAGGTGGCCGCCGGGGCCGCGGAGACGGCGCGCAAGCGCACTTCGCGCTCCGAACTCCACCGGTTCTGCCGCGACCTCGTGGCTGCGGCAAACCGCCGTTTCTA
>JAKPUV010001004.1 GCA_029554925.1 Candidatus Hydrogenedentota bacterium
TCCACGTGGCTGTGCAGAGGACTCACACCTCCTAGACGGAATGCATGCCCGGCACACTTCGTGACGCCCCCACAGCAGCCCACCCCGCGCTCCTCAGGGCCGACGGGGCTGGGGGTGTGCCGTTAGCGATGGAGGGAAGCGTGCCGCAGCAGCAGCCGAGGCGGCCCCCGTCTTGCCCCTTCGTGACGCGCCCACCGCCCGCCCACCCCGCGCTCCTCAGGGCCGACGGGGTCGGGGGGTGTGCGGCGCAAGGCGCCTCCAACCCCGCCGTCCCTGAGCCGCGGCGGTCTGTGCCGCGTGACGATGTGTGCCGGGCATGCATTCCGTCTAGGAGGTGTGAGTCCTCTGCACAGCCACGTGGAGGCGAAGTGCGAGCGAAGCGCAAGCGTATCGCGGTAACGCGAGCGTGGAGGAAGCGTGTAGCGATGCTGCGACCCGACGTATAGGAACTCCATCGGAGGCCGGCATGGTGGGACGAGCGTGCTTCGAAACGCGAAGTCCTCTATCCACGAGGCCATGTCAGGTACATGGGGCGGGTGTGCAGCGACAGACGGAGTGCTTACCCCGGGAGGCCCGGGCCGATGTCCCGTTAGGGACTGGGGTGCGCCGTGAGGCGACCCGATCGCGGCCCGGGAGTCAGCAGAGGGCATAGTAGGCGTTGTCCGGGCGGCGACTGACCGAGCAGGAGACGCTGAAGGCCCGAACGGTGAGGAGTAGCGAGTAGGCCATGCGGTTCGAAGCGTGGAGTCGTCGGAAGCCTTCGGGACAACTGGAGCTCGCGCTGTATGACGCGCGAGATTCGGCGGGCGAGCCCGTTTCGGCGCCGGGTGGAGACGAAAGCTCGGCCGGAACAGAGCATCTGATGGAGGAGGTGTCGAGCCGAGGGAACCTGGTGCGAGCGCTGGAGCGCGTGGTGTCCAACCGGGGTGCGGCGGGCGTGGACGGCATGACCGTGAGCGAGCTTCGTGCGAGCCTGATTGCGGATGTGGATCAGGTATCGGCGCAGCTTCTTAGCGGAGACTACCTGCCAAGCCCGGTGCGCCGCGTGGAGATTCCCAAGCCGTCCGGCGGAGTCCGGAAGCTGGGGATCCCGACGGTGTGGGACCGCGTGGTGCAGCAGGCCATTCTGCAGATCCTGCAGCCGCGACTGGACCCGACGTTTTCGGACCAAAGCTATGGCTTCCGTCCGAACCGTTCGGCACATGATGCGGTCGCGCAGGCGCAGGAGTTCGTGCGAGCGGGCCAGGCGTGGGTGGTGGATCTGGATCTGGAGAAGTTCTTCGACCGGGTACACCACGATCGTCTGATGGCCGCGCTGGCGAAACGAATCCGGGACAAGCGTCTTCTGAAGCTCCTTCGCCGGTTTCTGACGGCGGGGGTGCTGGAAGACGGACTGGTGAGCCCGACAGTGGAAGGTACCCCCCAGGGCGGGCCGCTGTCTCCTCTCCTGACGAACGTGGTGCTCGACGAACTGGACCGCGAGCTGGAGGCACGCGGGCACTCGTTCGTGCGTTATGCGGACGATGTGACGATCTACGTGCGCAGCTACGCGGCGGCGAGTCGAGTGCTCGAGACGGTGAGCGCGTTTCTTGAGAAGCGCCTCCGCCTCCGCGTGAACCGGGAGAAGAGCGCGGTGGGTCGGCCATGGGAGCGAACGCTGTTAGGTTTCACATTCAGTCGGGGCTCCGACGCGAGTCCGCGTGTGGGGCCGGTCCCTTTCGCCCGGCTGAAGACCCGGATCCGTGAGCTGACGCAGCGGTCACGTGGCGTAAGCCTCCAGCGCGTGGTAGACGACGTGCGCCGGTATCTGCAGGGCTGGTTCGGCTACTACGGGATTGGCGGCTGGCCGCTGCCCGGCACTCCGCGGAGCTGGCGGAGCTTCGACCAGTGGGTTCGTCGACGCATCCGGAGCTTCCGGTGGGGCCAGTGGAAGACCCGCAAAGCACGCTACCTTGGCCTACGCGAGCGAGGCGTGCGACGGTTCGATGCGGCGTGTGCCGCCAAGTGTCCGAAAGGGCCCTGGCACATGTCGCGCACGCCCGCCAGCAACTACGCGTTCCAGAACGCCTACCTTGCGGAACTCGGTTTGCCCTCTCTGGAGGCTCTGTCCCGCGCATAACCTACCGAACCGCCGTGTACGGACCCGTATGCACGGTGGTGTGGGAGGGGGGGACCGCGAGGTTCCCCCCTATCCCGATGGGCGGCGGGCGCAAGGCGCAAGCATGCGGAGCAGGCGCTCCGCGCTCCAAGGCCAGCCTGCCCCGACGCCGGAGCCCGGACGGCCTCGTCCGCGCCGTTGACCTGGCCTCTCCCGTGGCGGCCGAGGACGGCCGCCGGCACCGGACGTAGTCGTTCGTGCCTGCGGGGCTCCTGCTCCGCGTAGTTGTCGCGCCCCCGCCGCTGCGGAGCACGCGCTCCGCGCTCCAGAGACGCCTGAGCGTGCGCCGGAGCGCGGACGGCCACGCCCGCTGGGGGCCGGGCAGCGCCCCGCGGTCTTGCCATTGCCCTCCACCGTCATGCACGATCCCCCAACTCCGTCGGCCCTGAGGACCCGCGTCCGCGCGGCGTCACGAAGGGCGGCGAGGGCAGGGCCGGCTGTTCGGGGACACCGCCTTCGCCCGCAGGATCGGCCATGGTGCCCCGGAACCGACAACTGAGGGCGCCCCGTGCGCCGCAGGCTGGCAGCCCTCCGTAGCCATCCTCCCAACCCAACGAGCACCCGCAGCACCTAACTACGTGTGAGTTGGCGCGGGTCGCCTGACCAGAGGGGG
>JAKPUV010001005.1 GCA_029554925.1 Candidatus Hydrogenedentota bacterium
AGAAACACGGGCTGGAAGCCCGTGCCACCTCCCTGCCCTACTACGGCATCCTCATTCAGACAAAGAGCGGCGCAGCCCCCGTGACGCCCCCCCCATCCCATCGGTGTTCATCACCCTTCATCGGTGCCCCCCCCCCTCCCCTCATGCCTTTACACGCCGTTAAACAGCAACGGGCGGACGGCCCTTTCGGACCGTCCGCCCGGTTTTTCAGACGTTCTCCCCGGCTTACAGGGAATCGAAATTCCGCTGCCAGGGGGTGGCGTTCTCCGAGGCGATCTGGCGCTCGGCGAGCATCTGCACCTTGTTCTGGTAGTCCGGCACGCGGTTGGCGATCACGGTCGCCTCAACGGCCTTCTGCGCGTCCACCGGAAGCCCCTCGCGGAAGCCCCACTTGGGCGCGTCCACCGTGCCGAGGTTCTCATAGACGCCGATGTTCTTGCCGTCGAGCGTGCGGTAATACACGCCCCAGTTGCCGCGCAGCAGGCACTCCGCCCACTTCTGCGTGGTCACGCCGAGGCTGTCCGTCACGGGCAGGCGCGCGAAGAAGTACTCGTTGGACCGGGCGATCTCCATCTCGCGCATGTAGAAGGAGGCGTACTCCTCCTGCAGCGCCGGATCCACCCACTTCGCGGCGGACGCCTTATCGCGGAGCGCCTGCACCGCCGCAAGCCGCGCCGTGTAGTCGTACTTCTGCGGCATGAGCGGCATCGCCTCCTTGACCTGGATCAGGAGACGGTCGATGTTGTGGACCAGGGCGTCCTTGGTCGCGATGCTGCGGGCGTTGGCCTCCTCCAGCTCGCCCACGTAGCCCGTGAGCCGCTCGACTTCGGCCACCAGGCCGCGCTGACGCGCCTGAATGATCGCCGTCTCGTTCCGAAGGTCCTCGTAGACCGCCTGGGCGTTCGCGAACTCCTCGTTCTTGTCGGCGATCTGCTGCTCCACCGAGGACAGCTGGCTCTGGCGCTCGGAAAGGGTCCCGTTGGTGGACTCCACCTGGCCGTTCAGCTGCTCCAGCTGCTGGGACTTCTCGCTGATGAGGCGCTCCAGCTCGATCCGGCGCTCCTCGGTGATTTCCACCCCGGCCCCTTCGCCGGTCGGTATGGTCTGCAGCGTCGCAATGCGGCTGTTCAGGCTCTGAATCTGCGTGTCCCGCTCCGCGATCACCGCCTTGAGCGGACTCTGGAGGGAGGACGGCAGGAAGGCCAGATAATCATCCAGGAAGGGGCGCGCAAGAATGCCGCCGAGAATGAAGATGATCCACGTGACAATCACGACCATCGGGCTCAGGCCGCCCTTCTTGGCCGTGATGCTCTTGCCGCTCTTGCCCACGGGGCCGCTCGGCCCGGTTGAGGCCGCGCCAATGCCCGCGCCCACGGGGCCCCCGCCGAAACCCATGTCCATGCCGCCGCCGAAACCCGTGTCCGGCCCGAAATCGGGGGCAGGAGTGCTCGCGCCAACGGGCGGCGCGGCGCCAAAGGTGTCCGCAGCGCCGATGGCGGGCGTCTCCACACCGAAATCCGCCTCGCCGAAGACCGGCGTCTCCGGGGCCTGCGCGGGGGCCGGGGTCGGCGTGCCGAAGGAGAACGTCGAATCCGCCGGACCGAAGGCGCTGTCAAAAATCGGCGTGTCAAGACTGGTGTCGGGGCCCGGTCCGATGTCCGGCGTCTCGGGCGAGAAATCGCTGTCCGCCGCCAGATCCTGGAACCCCGTGCCGCCGCGGCCGAGACCGAAAGAGGAAATCTGGCCGGCGTCGTCGAAGTTCGGGGGCGGCGGTTTAATGTTGCCGCCTGCGGGCATGGGCGTCTCTATGTTGATGTCGCCGACGGGCGGAAGGCCGCCCTGTGCGCCCGGATCATGCGTCTCGAAATTCGCCAGCGGGGGAAGTTCGCTTTCCTCGAATCCCCCCCCCGAGTCGAAATCGCTCAGCGGCGGAAGATTGCCGGCTCCCGTGTCATCGCCCGGTTTCTTCTGGTTTTCTTCCGGGGGCTCCGCGCCAAAAAGGTTGTCATCGGCCATCAGACCTACCTCCGTTCGCGTGTTTCTACCGTCTCAGTCCACTGGACCACGCTGTGCATTCTAGCACGGACGGCCAAAAGTGTCAAGAATCTTTTTGCACAAAATTCATCGCGCCCCCCCCGGTCCGCAGGACCGGGAAAGACCCGTCAGCAACCGTTTCACCCGCAGCTTTGCCCGAAGAGCGGGCCACAATCTGCGATTTTCCCGAAAGCGGCACACCCTATTGTTCAGGGCATCACCACCCCTATTGTCAAGAGAATATTGGCGTATATCCGCTGCTCGCCGGTCACAATCTGGAGACAGGTGTCCGGACTGGAGGCCTCCTCATAGAAGGTGAACCGGTCGTAGGAGACCAAGGGAACCTCCTGCAGGAGCGCGCGGAACTCGCCAAAGATGGCCGGCTCCGGCCCTTCGGCGGGCTCCATGACCGCCGCCTCTTCCACGGGAATCGCCGTGAGCACCACCTTGAGCACGTCGGTGGCCGTCGGCATTCCCGGCGCCAGATTCAGGTAGACGAGGGCCGCGTTGTCCCCCAGCTGGGTGCTGGCGGGATAGTTCCCATCCGTGATAAGCACCCGGGAACCGTGCCCGGCGGATGCCAGGGCCTCAAGAATTTCGGGGTGGGTCAGTCGCTGCTTGAGCATGATGTTCCTCTCTTCTCCAGGCGGATTTCCGCCATCATAGACCAATGCGCCCCCGCATGCAAGGCGTCAGTACAGGTTGGAAAAAGGCTCCGCGCCGAAAAGCCGCTCCACCTCCGGCAGCAGGCCCGGCTCGCGGGTGGCCAGCCGCTGCAAAACCCCCATCGCCCCGCCCCAGTCGCCCAGGGCCAGGCGGCAGCGCCCCAGCCCCAGGGCCGCGTGCACCATGACCTCCGGCGCGCCCTCGCCCCGGCCCAGCACCCGCTCATACTCCCCGGCGGCGGCGCCATGGTCGTTCATCTGCTCCAGCACCCGGCCCAGAGAGAGGCGGGTTTCCGCCTCGTCGGTCACTTTTCCCGTGCGCAGCGCGGCCTCATAGTGCCTGCGCGCGCCCGCCGGATTCCCGAGCACGTCCTCATAGGTCACGGCAAGATTGTAATGGACCCGGGCCGAGGCGGGGTTCTCCGCCAGCGTCGCGCGGAAGAGCCGTTCGTTGTCGTTCCAGTCGGCATTGCGCGCCACCGTCATGGGAAGAAGCACCGCCACCAGAACCAGCGCCGCCGCGGGCGCGGCATGCCGGACGGCGCCCCGCTCACGGTGCAGAAACTCCATGAAAGCCCACCAGAACCCCGCCATGGGCAC
>JAKPUV010001006.1 GCA_029554925.1 Candidatus Hydrogenedentota bacterium
GACACGCCGCCCGCGGACCTCTTCATCCCGTCGCGCGTGGAGCCGGACGAGCTGGCGCTGGCGGATGACGGGCGGGTGTGGGCCTACGAGGGCGGATTCCCGCAGCGCGGCTTCATCATCTCCTTCGCGGACGGCGCCCGGGAGTACTTCCCGTTCCTCCGGGAGCGGCTGGAGGATCCGGCGGCGCGCCCGGCGTCTTTCCGCCCGGCCGAAGGCCGCCACACCGCGCCGGTCCTCTGTCCGGACGGACGGGTGGCCCTGCGCATGGGCCTGCGGCTGTTCTGCCTGGAGAACGGCGCCTGGCGCGGGTTCCGGCTGGACACGCTGGACAAGCGGCCGGTCTTTCCCTATGAACCCTTCCCCCTCGGGGTGGACGGGCAGGGCCGGCTGCGCGTGGAGAAGGCGGGTGTGTGTTTCACCCTGGCCGCCGGGGCCGCGGCCTTCGAGCCCTGCGTGCCCCTGCCGGAGCCGTCCGAGAGGGGCACCCAACCGGAACGGGAAATGCCCCCGCCTCCGGGACCGTGCATTGACACCTTTGGCATGGCATGGCGGGTGGGGGACCGGGGGCTGGTGTGCGCCCTCGGGGAGGAGGAGCTGGTGGTGATTCCCCCCGGGGAATCGCTGCCCTTCCTGGGACAGAAGGATTTGGAGCTGGTGCTTCGCCCCCCGTGCGGCGGGGTGCTTGCCCTGGCGCGGACCGGAAAACTGGCCGTGTTCCCGCCGAGCGGGGACGCGCCCGCCACGTCGGCACGCGCCGAGGCGCGGGCCGACGCCGTCATCCAACTGGCCATGACGACGCCCGGAGAGGGCGTCCGCCATGTGTGGCGGGTGGACGGCGGCCCCTGGGCGCCGGCGCAGGGCCCGGAGGCCGAGACGCCGCCCCTGCCGCCGGGAACCCACACCGTGGAGGTCTGCGCCTTTTCGGGGCTGATGAGCGCCGACCCGACGCCGGAGCGGTTCTCCCTGGAAATCGCCCCGCAGAACGACATCGCGACCCTTTCCGCCGCCCTCGCCGCCGGGGGGGCGCGGGGCCTGTGGGCCCTCGACCAGCTGAAGTCCATGGGCGCGGAGGGGCTCGCGCTGGCGAAGGCGCGCCTCGCCGCCACCACGGACCCCGGTGAGC
>JAKPUV010001007.1 GCA_029554925.1 Candidatus Hydrogenedentota bacterium
TCCTGTGGAAGACCGAGGTGCCGCTGCCGGGCTTCAGCTCCCCCGTGGTGTGGGACGACCGGGTGTACCTGACGGGGTCCGACGAGAAGACGCGCGTGGTCTACTGCTTCGACGCGAACACGGGCGCGAAGCGCTGGGAGCATGCCGTGGGCGACCTGCCCGGCGCCACGGGCGAACTCCCGAAGTACAACGAGGAGACGGGCTTCGCCGCGCCAACCATGGCGCTTCAGGGCGACCTCGCCTTCGCCGTCTTCGCCACCGGCGAGCTGGTCTGCCTCGACAAGGAGGGGAAACTCGTCTGGGGGAAACACCTCGGCGTGCCGGACAACCACTACGGCCACTCGTCGTCCCTCATCGTCTCCGAGGGCGTGCTGGTGGTGCAGTACGACCAGAAGAAGGACCCAAAGATTTTCGGGTTCAACCTCGCCGACGGCTCGGAGGCGTGGGTCATCGCGCGCGAGAAGATTTCCTGGGCGTCCCCCATCTGCCCCGAGACGCCCCTGGGCCGCATGCTCATCGTGAACTCCAGCAAGGACGTCGCGGGCTACGCCCCCGGCACGGGCAAACTGCTGTGGCAGTCGAAGTGCCTCGACGGCGAGGTCGCCCCCAGCCCCGCATACCACGGCGGCGTGGTCTTCGTCGCCAACGACTACGCCATGGCCACGGCGCTGCGCCTGGGCGGCACGGCGGAGGCGGTGACGGCGGAGATGATGTGGGAGTACGACGAGGTGCTTCCGGACACGTCGAGCCCGCTGGTGACGGAGAAGTACGCCTACCTGGCGACCGCGCGGGCGGAGATCTCCTGCCTCGACCGGGAGACGGGGGCGCAGGTGTGGCTCCAGGAGCTGGAGGACGGGTTCCAGGCGTCGCCCGTCCTCGCCGCCGGAAACATCTATCTCGTGGACATGATGGGCGTGATGACCCTCTTCGCGGAGGGGCCGGAATACAAACAGACGGCCAGCATCCCGATGGGCGAGGAGGCGGGCGCGACCCCGGCATTCATTGAGGGGCGCATGTTCGTGCGCACCAAAGCGAACCTGTACTGCATCGGCGGGAAGTGACATGACGGAAGCCGAACTGAGGGAAGTGGATGGAATCATCGAGGCGTGCGGCCGCGGGCCGGACGCGCTGGTGCCGCTGTTGCAGGCGGTCCAGCACCGGTTCCGCCATCTGCCGGAGGAGGCCCTGCGCCGCATCTGCGAGACGACGGAGATCCGCGCGGCGGACGTGGACGCCGTGTCCACCTTCTTCCCCCATTTTCGGCGGACCCCCGCGGGGAAGCACACGGTGTCCGTGTGCGACGGCACGGCCTGCCACCTCAAGGGGGCGGACGAGGTGTACGACGCCGTCCGGGACGCGCTGGGCATCCCGCCGGAAAGCGACACGGACGCCGACCGCCTCTTCACGGTGCAGAAGGTGCGCTGCCTCGGCTGCTGCACCCTGGCGCCGGCGGTCCAGATTGACCACGTCACCTACGGCCACATCACCCGCGAAAGCGCGCCCGCCATGCTGCGGGCCTTCCTCGCGCAGGAGGCGGCGGGCGGCGCGGCCGCGCGCGGCGAGACGCTTCCCGCCGCGCCCGACGGCGCGCCGGAGATCCGCGTGGGCCTGGGGTCGTGCTGCGTGGCCGGGGGCAGCGCGCGCGTGCGCGACGCCGTGGAGGACACCATCCGCCGCCACGGCCTGTCCGCGAGCCTCAAGCCCGTGAGCTGCGTGGGCATGTGCCACCAGACGCCCCTGCTCCAGATTGTGATGCCGGGCGATCCCGTCATCACCTACGCCAAGGTGTCCGAGGACGACGTGGCGCCGCTGCTGCTGAGGCACCTCGCGCCCGCGAGCCCCCTGCGCCGCGCCGGGGCCGCGCTCTCGCGCTGGGCGGGCCGCCTTTACGACGGCGGCGTGTCCTCCCCCGGCTGCTGTTCCCTCGGCGGGGACCACCCGTCGCTCCTGTCCTTCCTCGGCCCGCAGCGCCACATCGCCACGGAGTTCTGCGGCGAGCTGGACCCCGCTTCGCTGGAGGACTACCGGGCGCGCGGCGGCTTCGAGGCCCTGCGGAAATGCCTCCAGGCGGCGGGCGGCCCGGCGGTGGACGGCGGCTTTGCGGCCCCGGAGGCCGTCATCGCGGAGATCGAGCGCGCGGGCCTGCGCGGGCGCGGCGGCGCGGGCTTCCCCACGGGCCGCAAATGGCGCGCCGTGCGGGAGGCCGAGGGGGCGGAGAAGGTGGTGGTGTGCAACGGCGACGAGGGCGACCCGGGCGCGTTCATGGACCGCATGATCCTGGAGTCCTACCCCTTCCGCGTCATCGAGGGCATGCTCATCGCGTCCGTCGCCGCCGGGGCGCGGCGCGGCGTGTTCTACATCCGCGCCGAATACCCGCTGGCGGTCGAGCGCGTGCGCCGGGCCATCGCGGTCTGCGAGGAGGCGGGCATTCTGGGCGAGAACATCCTGGGCAGCCGCCACGCCTTCCGCGCCGAGGTGCGCGAGGGCGCGGGCGCCTTCGTCTGCGGCGAGGAGACGGCCCTGCTCGCGTCGCTGGAGGGCCGCCGGCCCACGCCGCGCTTCCGCCCGCCCTTCCCGGCGCAGCGCGGGCTCAACGGCGTGCCCACGCTCATCAACAACGTGGAGACCCTGGCGATGACGCCGTGGATCCTCCGCCACGGCGCGGACGCCTTCACGGCCCTGGGCACCGGCGGCAGCCGGGGCACCAAGGTCTTCGCGCTCGCGGGCAAGGTGCGCCGGGGCGGCCTCATCGAGGTGCCCATGGGCGTCACGGTGCGCCGCATCGTGGAGGAGGCCGGCGGCGGCGTGAACGAGGGCCGCACCTTCAAGGCCGTGCAGGTCGGCGGGCCGTCCGGCGGCTGCATCCCCGACGCGCTGGCGGACCTGCCGGTGGACTACGAGGCCCTCACGGGCGCGGGCGCCATGATGGGCTCCGGCGGCATGGTCGTCATGGACGACACGGACTGCATGGTGGAGATGACGCGGTACTTCCTGTCGTTCACGCAGCTGGAGTCCTGCGGGAAATGCGTGCCCTGCCGCGTGGGCACCGCCCTCATGCTGGACATCCTCACGCGGCTCTGCGAGGGGCGCGGCACGGAGAGGGACCTGGAGGAGCTGGAGCGCACGGCGGTGATGGTGAAAGCCCAGAGCCTGTGCGGACTCGGCCGCACCGCGCCCAACCCCGTCCTCAGCGGTCTGAAGCACTTCCGGCACGAGTTCGAGGCCCATGTGCGGGGCCGGTGCCCGGCGCACCGGTGCAAGGCCCTCGTGACGTACAGCATCACGGACGCCTGCATCGGCTGCACGAAATGCGCCCAGGTCTGCCCCGCCGACGCCATCGCGCCGCTCCCCTACCAGGTCCACGAGGTGGACATGGGGAAATGCGTCCGCTGCAACGCCTGTTACGACATATGCCCCGCCGGGGCGGTAAAGGTGGAATGACATGCCGCGCCTGACGATCAATGGAAGCGCCGTGGAGGTGGGCCCCGGGTCCACGGTGCTCGACGCCGCCCGCAAGGCGGGCGCCGACGTGCCCACCCTCTGCCACTACGGGAAGACGGGCCCGCAGACGGCGTGCATGCTGTGCGTCGTCCGAGATGCCGCGGCGGACCGCCTGGTCCTCTCCTGCGCCCTCCCCGCCGCCGACGGCATGGAGATCGTCACCGACGACCCGGGCGTCTTCGCCGCGCGCCGGTCCGCGCTGGAACTGCTGCTGAACGAGCACGCCGGGGACTGCGAGGGGCCCTGCGAGCGCATTTGCCCCGCCGGCCTGCACATCCCGCTGATGCTGCGCACCGCGCTGTCCGGCGACGCGGCGGGCGCGGCCGCCCTCGCGCGCGGGGACCTCGTCTTCCCCGCGACCCTGGGCCGCATCTGCTCCGCCCCCTGCGAGCGCGTGTGCCGCCGCGCGGACTACGACGCGGCCATAGCGATCCGCACCACCCACGGCGCCCTCGCCGAGGCCCACCCGCCCGTGCCCGCGCCGAAGCCCGCGCCCTCCGGGCGCACCGTCGGCATTGTCGGGTCCGGGCTCGCCGGGCTCGCCGCCGCCGCCGTCCTCGCGCGGCGGGGCCACGCCTGCACGGTCTATGAGAAGGCCGCCGCCGCGTGCCCCGGAAGGCGCGCCCTCGGCCCGGAGAAACTGCCGCCGGAAATCCTCGACGCGGAGATCGCCGCCGTGGCTGCGCTCGGCGTGGACCTCCGGTGCGGCGTGGAG
>JAKPUV010001009.1 GCA_029554925.1 Candidatus Hydrogenedentota bacterium
GTCCCCCCGGCGCGACGAGCTGATGGCCCACCTGCTGGGCTGCGGCGTCCACTGCGGCATCCATTACCCCGTGCCCGTGCACCTGCAGGAGCCGTACAAGACCGTGCGCACCCTGCCCCACGGCGCGCCGGTCACCACGACTTGGTCGTCCCAGATCCTCTCGCTGCCCATGCACCCGGACCTCACGGACGAGCAGGTGGCCCACGTCATTGAAAGCATCCGGTCGTTCAGGCCCTGAGCCGTCCCGGAGGGGCGGGGGTGGTATAATCGCGCCGCCCCGCGCGGTGCGGGGCGCGAGGAAGCATGGCAGAACAGGCTGAAATCACGGGGGTTGGGGTTCCGGGGGAGGCCGCCGCGGACGTTGCGGGCGCCCGCCTGGACCCGTCCACCTGGACGGCCCGCCTCGGGCGCGGGCGCAAGGGCCTGGCCCTCGCGCTGGCGCAGGGCGGCGGCGACCTCGCCCTGTTCGCGGGCGCCGTGATGCTCGCCTACCTCATGCTCGCGTCGTGGCCCGCCTCCCTCCAGCCGGTGGAGAGGGCCCTGCACCGGTGGCCCGTCCTGCTCGCCCGCACGGCGCGCAGCCCGGAGTTCGCCCCCTTCCTCCCCCTGCTCGTCATCATCCCCGTGGTGCGCGTGCTCGCCCTCCAGTGGGTGGGCGCCTACGCCGTGAACCTCGCGGACACGCGGCCCTTCCACGGCGCGCCGCGCATCCTCCGGGGCGCGCTGCTGGCCTCGCTCTTCCTGGCCGCCGTCGCCGCGGTCTACCCCGCCACCGGCGCGCCCGGCACCCCCTCCCTCGCCCTGTTCCTCGTCTACGAGGGCCTGCTCGCCCTGCTCTTCGCCCTCCTCCTCCACTCCGGCACGCTCATCGCCGTGCTGGTGCTCCACGCCTTCGGCTTCGGCCGCACCCGCGTGGCCGTCATCCACGACGGCGGCCCGCCCCCCGGGCTCCTGCGCGCCCTGCGCTCCCCCGCCACGGAATACGCCCTCCAGGGCGAGATCTTCGCCGGCGACACCCCGCCCGACGGCGTCCTCGGCACGCTGGACGAGCTGCCCGCCCTGGTCAACCGCCACTCCCTCGACGAGGTGATCCTCGCGCTGGACCCGGGCAGCCTGCCGCCGGAGCGGCGCCTCGCCGTCGCGCAGACCTGCTGGCGCCTCGGCCTGCGCATCAAGATGTGCAGCCCCTTCCAGCCCTTCTTCCGCACGCGGGCCCACCCCGAGATCATCGGCGAGATCCCCCTGCTCCTCGTGGAGAACATCGGCCTCTACGCCACCCTGCCCCAGGCCGCCAAGCGCGTCATGGACATGGCCGTCGCCGGCGCCGCCCTGCTCTGCCTCTCGCCCCTGCTCCTCGTGACCGCCCTGCTCATCAAACTTGACTCGCCCGGACCCGTCTTCTTCATCCAGGAGCGCGTCGGCCTCAACGGCCGCGTCTTCCGCATGATCAAGTTCCGGTCCATGCGCACGGGCGCCGACACGAAAATCCACCAGGAATACCTCCAGAAGATGATCCAGAACGGCGAGCACAGCGAGGTGGACGCCGACGGCAAGCCGGTCTACAAGATCGTGAACGACCCCCGCATCACGCGGCTCGGCCGCTTCATCCG
>JAKPUV010001014.1 GCA_029554925.1 Candidatus Hydrogenedentota bacterium
GTGGTCATCCTGGACCCGCCCGCCTTCGCCAAGACCCGCGCCCAGGCGGCCAAGGCCCTCGGCCGCTACCAGGCCCTCAACGCCGCCGCCGCCGCCCGCATCGCCCCCGAGGGCGGCTTCCTCGTGACCTCGTCCTGCTCCCACTTCGTGGACGAGTCCATGTTCCTGGAGACCGTGAAGCGCGCCATCGTCGGCGCGGGGCGCACCGCGCGCCTGTTGGAACTGCGCGGCGCGTCACCCGACCACCCCGTGCTCCTGGCCATGCCCGAGACGGCCTACCTCAAGTGCCTCGTGCTCCGTGTGGACTGATGGACATCACGGGTGCGAATTCGTACTTGAAGAGAGATTCCGGGAACGCGCGCCGGGGTGACACGGGCTTCCAGCCCGTGATTCTTGGGCCGCATCCATGACCCAAACCACGGGCTGGAAGCCCGTGTCACCTCTGTGCCGGTGAGCGACATCCTCCTGAAATGGCCGGTCCTCACCCGCCGGGAAGAACCAGCGCCCGCAGGACGTCCAGCCAGCCCAGGGCGGGCTCCGCGGCGCTCTTGGCGGCGGGCAGGGTCGCGAAGACCTGGGTGAAGTAGAAGGTGTCGCCGGACTGCTCGACGCCCACGCCTGTGTGTGTAAACGTCGTGCGCAGGATGTTCTCCCGGTGCCCCGGGCTGTCCATCCATCCCTGCACAATCGCGTCCACCGGATCCGTCAGCCCCTGGGACATGGCGATGTTCTCGCCCCAGGCGGTCACGGCAATCCCCGCGTCCGCGATCCGGTCGCCCGGATTCTTCCCCTCGGGGGTGACATGGCTGAGATAGTCCCGCGCCAGCATGTCCTCACTGTGCGCCCGCGCCACCCCGCCCAGCCCGGCCTGCGTCGTCAGCGCGTACAGGCCGTTCGCCTGGCGGATGCTGTTGATCGCGTCGAAAACCTGCTTCTCCACCGCCGACAGGTCCGTCGGCCCCGGCGGGGTCACATCAAAACACCCCGTCAACACCAGCGGCGCCGCCGCCAGCACCAGCGCCGTCCCCCACCCGCGCAGATTCGCCTTCAAGAAACGCTTCACAGCAACCTCCTTTGGCCCGAAGGGCCCCGTAACGCCACTGCCATGTTGTACCACAAATTACCGGGGCGAACGGGGAATGTGTCCGGCAGGCGGAGGCAAACCACGCCCCATGCGATCCCTTGCGCCCCCTCCTCCCTCCCCCCCGCCCCTTCCTCGCCCCCCGCCCCTCCGCCACTCCCGCGAAAGCGGAGGCCCCTCGACTCCGGGCATATGCGAAAACACTGGAATCACCGCCCGTAGGGGCGCTGCTTGCCGCGCCCCCCTGATTCACTTCATGCGCCCCAGGCGCGCCAATCTCCCGATCGGCGTTCCGGCATAGTGCGGCCGATTGGAAGATCGGCGTTCCCAGGAAGGGGCGATCGGGCACACAGGCCCCCCTTCCCGCGCCTTAGCATCTTGTGGCGAAAAGTGCTCGCGGTCTTATGTCCCTTCCCCGGCCAGGTGGCAGGCGGCGGCGTGGGTGGGGGTGTGTTCTTTCAATTCCGGGGCGGTCTGGTGGCATTGGGGGGTGGCCAGGGGGCAGCGGGGGGCGAAGGCGCATCCCGGGGGGAGGCGGCGGGGGTCGGGGGGACGTCCGGTGATGGGGGTGAGGCGGGCGCCGGCGGGCCGGGTGCCGGGGAGGGAGGCCATGAGGGCGCGGGTGTAGGGGTGGAGGGGCGCGGCGAAGAGGTCCTCAACGGCGGCGGACTCGACGATACGCCCGGCGTACATGACGAGGACGCGGCGGCAGAAGGAGGCGACGACGCCGAGGTCATGGGTGATGAGGACGATGGCCATGCCCGCCTGCGCCTGGAGTTCCCGCAACTGGTCGAGGATCTGGGCCTGGATGGTGACATCGAGGGCGGTGGTGGGCTCGTCGGCGATGAGGAGCGGGGGGCGGGTGACGAGGGCCATGGCGATCATGACGCGCTGGCGCATGCCGCCGGAGAAGGCGTGGGGGTGGAGGTCCATGCGCCGGGCGGCGTCGTTGAGGCCGACGGCCTCGAGGGCCTCCAGGGCCTGCGCGCGGGCGTCGGCGCGGCCGAGGCCGCCGTGGACGATGAGCGGCTCGGCCACCTGCGCGCCGACGGTCATGTAGGGGTTGAGGGCGGTCATGGGGTCCTGGAACACCATGCCGATGCGGCGTCCGCGCACGCGGCGCAGTTCGGCGGGCGACGCCTGGAGGAGGTCGTTGCCCTCGAAGAGGGCGGTGCCGCTTTCCACGCGGGCGGGGGGCGACGGCAGCAGGCCCAGCAGAGAGAGGAAGGTGACGGACTTGCCGCAGCCCGACTCGCCGACCACGCCGAGGGCCTCGCCCGGGTCCACCTGGAACGACACCCCGTCCACGGCGCGCGCGACGCCGTCCCGCGTGTGGAACCACGTCCGCAGGTTGTCCACCATCAGCAGGGCCATCCGTTCCCTTTGGGGCGCGCCGGGGCCGCGCGGGTTACTTCGGCAGCTCCACGCGCAGGTGCATGCTCTTGAGCTGCGTGAGCTGGAGCAGTCCGTAGCGCGAGAGGGTCGCGCCGCGGCCTGTGTCCTTCACGCCGGTCCACGGCAGGGCCGGGTCGAGGAAGTCGCAGCGGTTCATGAAGAAGGTGCCCGTCTCCACGCGCTCGCCGACGCGGGCCGCGCGCTCCGGGTCCGAGGTCCAGATGGAGGCCGTGAGGCCGTAGGGGCTGTCGTTCATGAGGCGGATGGCCTCCTCGTCCCCCGAGACCGGCAGGATGCCAATGACGGGGCCGAAGCTCTCCTCCGCCATGAGGGCGGAGTCCTGCGGCGCGTCGGCCACGACGGCCGGGGCGTAGAACCACCCCTGCTTGGGCGTGTC
>JAKPUV010001019.1 GCA_029554925.1 Candidatus Hydrogenedentota bacterium
GCGACGGGGCATTTCGTCCGGGCCCGTCCACGATGGATGGCGGGGGGCGCTCCCGGGCCGGCAAGCCCCTCCCCCGGAACGGACCGGCTTCATCGCGGGTACTCCCGCACGCCGGGGAGCCGCATGCCGGCGTCGGGCGCCGCCGCGCCCGGAAAGCGCCGCAGCGTCATCCGCGACAGCAGGGAATAGGGATACCCCAGGGGGGCGAGGCGCTCCAGTTCCCGCATGGCGCCGACCGCGTCCGGCCGCCCAAACAGGCGGTGAAAGAGTCTACCATACAGGCGGCCATAGGCCGGATCCAGCGCCAGGGCCTCGCAGAGGCTGGTCTCGGCCTCCCGCGTCCGGCCCAGGCCGTCCAGCGCGATCCCGAGCGCCAGCAGCGCGGGGGGATAGTCCGCCTGAAATGCCAGGGCATGGCGGGCGCACCGCTCCGCCAGGGAAAAGTGCCCCTCCTCCGCAAGCAGCATGGCGGCCGCGCCGAAGGCGAAGGGGCCGTCCGGCAGGGGCAGATCCACAGCCTCCCGCGCGGCGTCCACCTCCTCCGGGGCCACCACCCCGCCGTCCGCCCCAAGCAGGGCGGCATAGTCGGTGAAACTCGGCGCGGGGGCCGCGGGCGGGGCCGGCGGAACGGCCCCGCCGGCAGTCCGGGACAGTTTTGCCAGCAGCAGGCCCATCATGCCGGGGTAATACCGGCAGGAGACGGTGACATTCAGCGGGGTCAGGCGGCTCCGGAGCGTCTCCTCCACCGTTTCCGGCCCGAAAAACGCCATTTCAAAGACCACCCAGACGTTCTCTTTCCCCTCCGCAAACAGGCGGGACGCCTTGCGGCACACGGATTCCAGGGTGTGCGCGGGAATCACCGGGGGCAGGGGCAGGGACCGGTTGCCCAAGAAGGCGTCCACCCCCCACAAGGGAACCGACTTCACCAGCACCGCGTCCCCCGGGCCGCCCTCCCGGCCGATGCGCTCCGCGGCGGCGCGCCAGGCCGTGCGGCTGCCCGCGGGCAGGATCCACGCCGTCTGAAACGCCAGCAGCGCCGCAAGGAACGCCGCCGCCGCCCGCGCCCCCCGCCGGGGCCGCGCAAGGAGCGCGCCGCCGGCAAGGACATAGAGGCAGGCCACGGCGTAGGGGGTGTAGCGGATCTCGAGGCAGGGCCGCCACAGCACCGAAAGCAGCAGCAGAGACAGGAGGGGCAGGAGTCCGGCGCAGAGCAGCAGGAAGGGGCCGGCGTCGTTGCCGCGCAGACGGCGCCAAACCAGAGGCAGGGAGGCAATCACGGCCCCCGCAAAAAAGAACATCCACAGCGCGCCCGCCCAGGTGTGCGCGCCCGGGGGCAGGGCCGCGGCCCAGCCCGGCGGCGCCACGGGAAACTCGGAGCTCCACGGAGCCACATCGTCGCCGAAGGCGTCCACCAGCGCCGTCCACGCCGAGGGGGGGATCAGGTGGTCATACTCCGCCGGGGGAACGAAGGGGAGGCGCTGCAGCACCCACAGGGCCGGCGGCACCACGGCCGGCAGGTTCGCGGCGGCCCAGCCGGCGGCGCTGCGCAAACCGCGCGGACGCCGGACCAGCAGGTAGAGGCCCTGCGCGGGCAGCACGAAGCCCATGAAGGGGTGGGTCCACATCATGGCGCTGTTGGCGGCGAGCGCGGCGGCCCACCATTTCCACCCGCCGCCCGCCGCCGCGCGCAGGAGCGCGTACAGACCAAAGAGCACCAGGGGCACGCAGAGGCCGTAGGGGCGCATGGTCTGGGCGTGCCAGACCAGCGCGGGGGAAAGGGCCGCAAGCAGGGCGGCGTACCAGCCGACGGCGGGGGAGAACACGCGCCTGCCCAGCAGGAAGGCCAGGGGCACGGCGGTCAGGCCGAGAAGCACGGTGAACAGGCGTCCGGCCACCAGCGACAGGCCGAAAATCCGCGTCCATCCCCAGAACAGCACCTGGTAGAGAATGACGTTATCGGGCGCCCACACGCGGACGCCGTCCACATAGGTCTGGAAATCCGGGGCCGCGGCAATGAAGTAGTGGTTCTCGTCGTACCAGGCCGACTGGTCGTCCAGCCGGTACACGCGCAGCGCGAGGGCCAGCAGGGTCAGCAGGGCCAGCAACAGGGCCGTGCGCGCGGCGCCGCCGCGTTTCCACGGGCCTGTTCCCCCGGCGGGGGCGGCGCGGCCGTGGTCCATGGTCAGCCCCCCGCCTTCTTTCCGGCGACCGGGCGCTTGGGCACCTTCACGGGCACGCCCTCGCCGCTGAACTCGGTGCAGTGCATGCAGCGCTCCGGGGGGGGGCCCGCCACAAACTGCTCCAGCAACCGGCGGTGGGCGGCGTTGTTCACCAGGTCGGACAGCCGGGTCTCGCGGAGGTTTCCGACGGAAAGGGCGCCCTGCACGTCGAGGCAGCAGGGGGTGACCTCGCCGTTGGTCTGCACGTTCAGGTTGCCGCGCCAGACCTCGCTGCACACGGTGCGGTGGGCGCAGGCCCGCGTTCCCGTCAGGTCCATCATGGTGGTGACCTTGATCCCCTCCACGATGTCCTCCCAGCCGTCCCACGCATGGGCGACGCTGTCCATGTTCCCGGGGTGCATCACCATGGAGAGTTTCAGGACCATGCCGGGCCTGCGTTTGGCGGCGAA
>JAKPUV010001036.1 GCA_029554925.1 Candidatus Hydrogenedentota bacterium
CAGCCCCTCCTTGTCGGGGCCGGAGCGGCGGTGATACATGCCGAGCCACTGGTGGTCCGCCCGGAGGCGGACCACGGAGCTGAAGGTCATGACGCACTCGAAGGCCGCGCCGAGGGGCGGCGCTTCGCGCCACGTTTTGCCGTTGTCCTCGCTGACGATGCGGGGCATGCTTCCCGCCGCGTCCGTCCCCTCGGTGCGCGCGGAAAAGACCCAGAACCGTGTCAGCCCGTCCGTGCCCTCCATGCGGTAGAGGCTCGGGCAGTTGACGTGCGTGCGGAACGCCGCCGGGAGCTGGTCGTCCAGCCGGGTCCAGGTGAGGCCGCCGTCGTCGCTGCGGGCCATGGGCCCGGCGGGGCCGCCGTGGCCCACGCTCCACACGGCGAACATCGTCTTCCCGTCGCCCGTCATCGCGGTGGTGGGATGGCCCTGGTACACCTGGCGCGTGCCCCGCGCGATGACAACCTGCCGCGCCGTGTCGCCCGACAGGTCCACCACGGGCAGGGGCTCGACGGGCGGCTTCTTCTTCACCGCCGCCGGGGTCGCCAGCCGGAGCCAGTCGTCCGTGAGCGCGGCGAGGGACGCGGGCAGGGGACCCGCCACATCCTGCAGCGCGCCCTTGGGGCGGCCCCCCTCGTGCCAGTAGGCCAGATCGGTCGGCGTGTCCAGATCGAGGGACAGCCCGCCGCCGACAAAGCGCTCCAAGCCGCCCGCCGCCAGGGCGTCCACCTTCCCGTCGGCGGTGAGCCGCACGGCCAGCAGGCCCCGCGCCTCGGCCTGGATGTCATGCCCCGCCACCTGGAACGTCCCCGAAATCGGGTCGCCCGCCGCGTCCGTCTTCCCATTCAGGAAGACCACCGTGCCGTCCGTGAGCCGGAGGTGCCCCTCCCGGCCCGGGCAGACGGTTTTGTTCGGCAGACGGCCCTCCGCCGGAGTCACCGGGGGGATGCCCCGGCGCTGCAAATGCTCGATGACCTTGGCTACCGCCGCGCCCGCATCCTTCACACCCCCCACGTTCAGCCCCAGGGCCTCGCTCCCGAAAAACTGTCTTCCCGCAAAATCGCTCATCCAGTGGCCGGTGTGATACATGAGCGTGTCCCACCCCCCGTTCAGGTTGAAGGGGCTTGCGAACGCCTCCTCTTCCAGGTCTATGTTGCACAGGACGACGGCGGCGTAGCGCTGGGCGCCGTAGGCGAGGGCGCGGCCCTCCTTGTCCACGCGGAACGCGCCGGAAAGGACCTCGCTGGAGGGGATGAGGTCGGCGTAGTAGGCCGCCCGCCAGAAGGCGTCTGTGAGGCCGAGGCCGACCTCGCCGTAGGCGGGGCCCGCCCAGTTCATGGCGGAGGCGTGGCCGAAGATCACGGCGACCGGGCAGTCCACGGGGGCGCGGCTGATCAGCGGCAGGAGGCGCAGGCGGCTTTCGCCCGCCACGATGTCCGGCGCGAGGAGCGCGGCAATGCCGTCCATCCGGTCCGTGCCCTCCGGGGCGGGGTAGAGGGGGTGGTAGTTGATGCGTCCGCCGCCGAGGGCGTGGGTCCACAGGCTCTCGCGGTAGTCGTCGGGGTTCGTGGAGTAGAACTGGTTGTACCAGACGCCGCCGCCCCACTTCTTGGCGAG
>JAKPUV010001044.1 GCA_029554925.1 Candidatus Hydrogenedentota bacterium
GAAAAGGAAAACGCCGCAGGGGGATGACCCTGCGGCGTCAGAAAGGCAAAAGGGGGAAGAAGATCAGGAGGCGCTCTTCTTCGAGAGCTGCAGCTGGAGACTGGCCTTCTTGCGGGCGGCGCTGTTCTTGTGGATCACGCCCTTCGCCGCGGCGCGGTCAATCTCCGAGATGGCCTTGGTCACCACGGCGGCGGTGTCATCGCCGCCGCTGACGATGGCCTGCTCGGCCGTCTTCACGAAGGTCTTCATCTTGGACCGCACCGCCATGTTGCGCTGGCGGGCCAGTTCGTTTGTCCGAATGCGCTTTTCCTGGGACTTGATATTCGCCATTATTCAGAACTCCGTCGTTTTTTCAGGGTTGTTCCTTCGAGGGGCGGCCATTCTATCAAAAGAAGCGCGCCCGAATCAACCCGTTTGCGCCACTTCATTTCGGAGCGCGCCAACAGGCCCCGCCAAATTGAAACCTTTCGGTCCCGGACGGCATAATAATGCGAGAACACAACGCGGGGAGCGGCCGTCCGCACGCCGTCCCGCTGTCCGCCTGTCCGATGCCCAACCACGAGGAATAGAAGGATGAAACACCCCTGGATTGTCTACGGAGTCCTTGTGGCGCTGGCGCTCTTCGCGCAGGCCGCAGTCCGCGCGCAGGACACCGCGCAGGACACCCCGCCGGCCGCCCCCCCCGCGGCCAGTGCGGCGCCGGCCGGAGACGCGGTGCCCCTGCCCGGCGTCTCCCCCCCGGCGGTCGCCAGCCGGATGACGCTGATGACCATGATCCAGCAGGGCGGTCTTATCCTGTGGATCACCATGGCGATGGGGTTCCTGGGCCTCCTGCTGACCATTTATCTTCTGCTCACAGTGACAACGAAGCGGGAGGTTCCGCCCACGCTGGTCAAGCGGGCGCAGGCCCAAATCAAGGCGGGGGACCTCCGCGGCGCGTACCAGATGTGCCTGGAGCGCGACGAGATGATCTCGCTCGTGATCCGCGCGGGGCTCAAGATGGCCGGCCACGACCGCTATGTGATCCAGGAGGCCATGGAGAGCGAGGGCGACCGCGGCGCCACGGCCCTCTGGCAGAAGGTCTCGTACCTTAACAACATCGCCATGATCGCGCCCCTGCTGGGGCTGCTCGGCACGGTCTGGGGCATGATGCAGGCCTTCAGCTCCATCGCCCTCGACACCGCCCAGGTCAAGGGGCTGACCATGGCCTACAGCGTCTCCCAGGCCATGATCACCACGGCGGGCGGGCTCATCGTCGCCATTCCCGCCATGGCGGTCTACTACTACCTGCGGGGCCGCGTCATCCGGATCATCGCCGAGGTCGAGGCCCAGGCCAGCGAGTTCGTCGAGCTGATCGCCGAAAAGGAGCAGTCATGAGGATCGGGGTGGGACGCCAGCTTCAGGAGGAGTCGGAGACCATCCAGATGGCTCCGCTCATTGACATTGTCTTCCTCACCCTCATCTTCTTCATGGTCACCAGCGTCTACGCCACCCTCGAGAGCGAGGTGGACATTGTCCTGCCCACGGCCGACACGGCCAAGGAGAACGAGCGGACCCAGGGCGAGATATTCATCAACCTCCGGGAGGACGGCGCGATCATCGTCAACGAGCGGCAGATGGAGGTGCCCGAGCTTCAGGAGGTGCTCCTCCGGGTGGCCAAGTACTTCCCCGGCGGCGCGGTGATCATCCGGGGCGACACCAACGCCCAGCTCGGGAGGGCCATGCAGATACTCGACTGCTGCCGCAAGGCGGACATTCAAAACATCGCCTTCGCGACGACCAAGGACGAGGACGGCGCGCCCCCGGCGTCCTGACAAACGGAATCATCATGCGAAACTGCCTGACCGCGGTCATATTGTGCTGCTGCCTGCTGCCGTCCCTTTGCAATGCCCAGGAGGGCGGGTCGGGGGGCGACCAGCTGGACTTCGCCAACGGTCTGTTCAGCCGGGGCTTCTTCGAGGAGGCCGCCGAGGAGTACGAAGTTTTCCTGCAGGCGAACCCCTCCGGCCCGGAAGCCCCCAACGCGTGGTTCCGCCTGGGGCAGTGCGCCCAGTCCTCCGGCGCGGCGGAGAAGGCGGCAGGCGCCTACACCAAGGCCGCCGAGCTGGCCCAGGACCCCGCCCTGCGCACACGGGCGCGGCTGGGGCTGGGCGAGTCCCTGGTGTCCGCCAAAAAGCACGCCGAGGCGCTTGAAATTCTCACCCCCCTCTGCGGGGAGGAGCAGGCCCCCGAAGTCCGCGGGCGGGCGCTGTACTATCTGGGCCGGGCCCAGGCCTCCCAGGGCAACCAGGAGGCCGCCGCCAAGGCCTTCGAGTCCCTCGTGGCCGCGTTGCCGGACCACGCCCTGACGCCCTATGCCCAGTACCAGCTCGCCTTCGTCCAGATGGCCCGCAATTTCCACGAGGACGCCGCCATCACCTTCTCGCAGGTGGCGGAAAACACCAAGGCCGACGCCGCCCTCCGCATGGAGAGCCGTTTCCGCACCGCCGAAATCTACGACAAGATAGGATGGTTCAGCGCCGCCGTCGGGGCCTACGAGCAGCTCAAGACTGAGTTCCCCGACTCGGACTACGCGCGGCGCGCCGACTACGGCTACGCCTGGTCCCTCTACCACGCCCGCAAGTACCCCGAGGCCGCCGCCGCCGCGGAAAAGTTCCTGGCCGCCAGCACCGACCCCGCCCTGATCCCCGGCATCCGCTACCTGCTCGCCAACTGCCTCCAGCAGCAGAAGGAATTCGACCGGGCCCTGGAGATTTACCGCGACCTCCCGGAAAAGCACCCCGAGTCCCCCTTCGCGGCGCAGGCGCGGGCGAAAGTGCCCTGGGCGCTGCATCTGAAGGGCGACGCCGCGGGCGCCAAGGCTGCCGCTCTGGCCTACCTTCAGGAGGACAAGGAATCGCCGGCGGCCGGCGAGGTTGGCTTTCTGCTGGGGCTGCTCCTCCACGCCGAGGGCAACAACGAGGACGCCCGGCAGGAGTTCCGTCTGGTGGCTGAGAAGTTCCCGGACAGCGAGTTTGCGCCGGAGGCCCTGTACAAATCCGCCGAATGCACCCTCCAGCTGGGCATGCGCGACGATGCGGCCAAGACCTTCGAGGAGTTTGTGCGCCGGTATCCGGACAACCCGCTCGCGGCCGAGGCGATCCTGCGCGCGGGCGACGCCCAGTTTAACTCCCAGGACTTCGCGAAGGCCGTGGAGAAGTACACGGCCCTGCTGGCCAGCCCGGTGACCCCCGAAGCCGAGGAAAACGCCCGCTACCGGCTCGCCATCACCTACCACAACATGAAAGAGCGGGCGAAGGCCGCGGAGCAGTATCAGGCCCTGCTGGACAAGTTTCCCGCGTCCCGCCATGCCGCGCAGGCGCTGTTCCACCTCGGGGAGTACCAGCTCCGGGAACAGAAGGACGCCCTGAAGGCCATCGAGTCGTACCAGGCGTCCCTGGACAAAGCCCCGGCCCCCGAACTCGCCGCCCTGGCACTCAGGGGGCTCGCCCTGGCCCGCTACGAGCGCAAGGACTACGAGATGGCCGCCGACCAGTTCCTGCGGCTGATCCGCGAGTACCCCCAGACCGTGCTCCCCGAGGAGGTGTACACCTGGTGCGGGCAGTGGTTCTTCGACGCCGGAAAATGGACGGAGGCGACCGCCGTGCTGGACGCGCTCCTCAAGGCGCTGCCCGAATACCCCTACGCCGACAAGGTCCGCTTCACCGCGGCGGAGTGTTCGGAAAAGTCCGGAAACGACGCCGACGCCCTTGCAAGGTACCAGGCGACCGTGGATGCCAACCCGACCGGCGCCAAGGCGGTGGAGGCGAAGTACCGCATGGCCCGCCTGCATGAAAAGGCGGGGGAGGAGGACAAGGCCCTTTCCCTTTACGAGGAGGCCTCCTCCGCCAACACGGGCGAGGTGGCGGCCCAGGCCCGGTTCCGCCTCGGCGAAATCTTCGAGGCCCGGGGAGAGCACGAGCGTGCCGCCCGCAACTTCATGCGCGTCGCCATTCTCTTCCTCCACGAAACCCTGTCACCCCAGGCCCTGGCCCGGGCCGGGCAGTGCTACGAACAGGCGGGCCTCGCCGCGCAGGCGCTGGGCGCCTACGAGGAACTGCTGAAGGACTATCCCGAGTCCGAGCCCGCGCCCAAGGCCCGCGAGGCCGCGGACCGTCTGCGGCAGGCGGGGACCGCCGCCGCCCCGGCGAAGGAGCCCGCCGCATGACCAGCCGGCGCACCATGATGGGGGTCTCCTTTCTCGTCAGCGCGCTGGTCTACATCGCGATGCTGCTGGCCGCACCCTATGTGACCCTCATGGAGGCGAACCGCTCCGCCGCCGTTGCCATGAATCTGGTAAGCATCTCCCTGCGCGAGGACACCCCGGAGGTGACGCCCCCCCCGGTGGAGGAGAACCCCGTGGCGGCCCCCTCGCGGCCCGGAAGCATTGAGGAGCTCCTTTCCCAGCCCGGCGAGGCGCCCGTTGAAGCGCCCGCCGGCCAAAACGCCGCCCCCGCGGAAATCCCCGACCTCGCCGGACGTGTGGCCGGGGAGCCCATCGCGAGGGAGCACGAGCTCGCTTTCGACCCCGCGTCCCTGGAGCGAGCCGACGCCAAGATCATCGAAATTGACCGCGACACGGCCCGCAACGAGGTGGAGGTGCCCCGCAGGCTGGTGCGTCCCAGTCCCGACCGGATTCTGGAACCGGGCGTGTTTCCCGCCCTCCGCAGCGAGGGGTTCGCGCCCGGCGACATCCCCCTGGAGCCCGTGCCTGCGGGCATCGGACTCGCCCCGGCACCCGGCGAGGCGCTGGCCGGTCCCCCGCCCGTGGCGCCGGTCACGCCGCCCGTTCCCGTGCCCGAACCCGTCCAGAAAGCCATCGAAGCCCCCCTGGCCGACCTGCCCATTGAAAACGAGGTGAGGGAGGCCAAGGCCGAAAGCGACTACGTCTTTCTGGACGACATGCTCGACATCCGCGTGAACACCTACACGCAGCCCGGCGAGCCGCTGGGTTTCTTCGAGTTGGTGGTCTCCCCCAAGCAGGGCAAGGCGGTCGAGGTCATTCCCAAGGACATCACCTTCGTCGTGGACGCCTCCCAAAGCGTCATGCAACGCAAGCTCGACCTCGTGTGCCGGGGACTGGGCGGAGTGATCATGCGCCTGCGCCCCGAGGACTATTTTAATCTGGTCATTTTCCGCGACAACCCGGTGCCTTTCCAGCCGCAGCGCGTCCCCGCCACCGAGGCCAACAAGGCCGCGGCCGTCGGCCTCCTGAAAGGGCTAGAATCCAAGAGCCAGACCGACGTCTACAAAGCCCTGAACCCGGTGGTAATGGAGGCACCGCGCCCCGGCATTCCCGGGATGATCTTCATCTCCTCCGACTTCCGCCCCACCACCGGGGTGCAGAACGGCCGCGAAATCATCAACGGGCTCAGCCGGGACAACGCCCTGCGCAACAGCATCTACGCCTTCGGCGTGGGCAACACGGTGAACCGCTACACCATGGAATTTCTGGCCTACCGCAACAAGGGCCGCGCGCGGATCACGCCCGACATCGAGAAGGCCCCGCCCGAACTGGAGGCGTTCTACCAGGAATTCAGCGATCCCGTGCTCACGGGCATTCAGGTCAATTTCAGCCGGATCGACGAGGAAGAAATCTATCCGGCGCACATTCCCGACTTCTTCACCAACAGCGGCGTGGCCCTCTACGGGCGTTTTGACCCCGCCAAGAACCGCCAGTTCGTCATGCGCATGACCGGATGGGCGGGCGACCGGAAGAAGGAGGTGGTGTTCCGCGCCGAACTGGACAAGGCCGGAAAGGGAGGCTCCTCCATCCCCGGCAACTGGGCGTTTGCCAAATCCTACGCCCTTATCAGCGAGATGTCGGAGAAGGGGGAAACCCCCGAACTCCTAAACCAGCTCCGGGAACTGTCAAGGAAGTACAATGTCCGCACCTCCTACGACCAGTAGGCCGCCCCGTATCGTGTCGCGCACCTCCGGAACCGGGAGTCTCCGCGGGTGACCGCCCCGCCCCTTCCTCCGACCGCTGAGGTCTGGCTGCGTCTGCTGGACACGCCGGGATCTCTCCCCCGCGCCATGACGAACATCTATGGCGGCGGCCTGCTGGACGAGCGGGCCGCCCTGGTGCGCGCCGTCGTTCGCCGTTTCCTCGAGACCCATGGAAACCGCCCCCTGCGCGTTTTCCGGTCGCCGGGCCGTATCAATCTCCGCGGCATGCACGTTGACACCCACGGCGGCCGGCTGAACCTCATGACGCACCACCGGGAAACCGTGGTGGCCGCCGCCCCCTCCGGGGACTCCCTGTGCCATTTCGTCAACCTCGAACCGGCCTACCGCGAGGCCCGTTTTGACCTCGCCGATGGTCTGAGCGAACTCTCGGGAGACTCCTGGACCGCGTTTATCGGCTCGTCCAAGGTAGCGAACCGCGTCAGGGAACGCCGGGCCCTGCCAGGAGAGGACTGGGCGAACTATCTGGAGGGGGCCAGTCTCCGCACCGTCTGCGGGTTTCCCCCCGAATCCGCGCGGGGCGTCCTCGCGGCGGTCGGCAGCGACCTGCCCCGTGGCGCAGCCCTGAGCTCCTCCGCCGCCCTGTGCGTCTCCGTCTTGCTGGCGGTGCACGCGCTCAACGGCCTGCCCGCACAGGCCGAGGCGCTGATCCGCGCCGAACAGGACGCCGAATGGTTCGCCGGTGCCCGCGTCGGCATGAGCGACCAGGGGGCCATGATCCTCGGACGCAGGGGAAGCCTCCTGAACGCGGCCCTCTTCGCCGAGGACTTCAGCCTGAAAGACGCCGCCCACCATGACTGGCCGGAAGGCTGGCGCGTGCTGGTGGTGAACTCGCACACCCGCCGGGCGTTGAGCGGAGCGCAGCTTGTCGACTACACGCGCAACCGCTTCGCCTACTCCATGGCGATGCACGTACTCCGGCGCGCGATGCTGGAAACGGGCGTCCCGCCGGAACGTGTCCTGGCAATGGACCGGCTTTCACGCATCACCCCCGGAGCCTTCGGCGGCGTTCCGGGCCTCTGCGCGCTGCTGGCCGCGGTGCCTGAGGAAATCTCCCTCGACGAGTTGGCGGAGCGCTACGACCCGCCCGCCATGACCGAGACCTATGAGAAGTATTTCGGCGCCGTGGACCCGGCCCTCCGCCCGCGCCGCATCCGTCTGCGGGGCCCGCTGGCGTTCGGGCTCGCGGAGTCCGAAAGGGCGCGTGTTTTTCCCGGGTTCCTGGAGAGGGACGACGCGGAGGGGGCCGGACATCTCATGTCCACCGGACACGACGGCGACCGGGTCTGCGACGCCCACGGCGGCCCGTACACCTGCGACCTTTCCGACGGGGCTTTGGCGCGCCTGGCGGAAACGGAAACCCCCCTCAGCGAATGCCCCGGAGCCTATGGCGCCAGCAGCCCTGTGCTCGACTTTCTCGTGGACGGCGCGATCGAGGCGGGCGCGCTAGGAGCCTGCCTCACCGGCGCGGGGATCGCGGGGGCCGTGCTCGTGCTCTGCCGCGAAAAGGAAGAGGGGCGCATTGCCGAAGCGCTCAGAAACCGGCTGGCCTCCGCCGACTACCGGGAAAGGGGAGGGCGGGAGGCACCACTCACCCCCTCGGAACTCGCCGCCGCGGTGGTGGTCAACCGGTCCACCGCCGGCGCCTGCGAGATTGTTCCCGAGTCCTGACCCCTCAGTCGGAAACGCCAACGTGCCGCCTGAGCAGGTCGGCCACGGTGTCAATCTGGCCGTCCGTCAGTTCGGGATACACGGGCAGCGCCAGCACTTCCCCGCAGGCCTTGTCCGCCACCGGGCAGGAGGCGTCCCCGCTGTACGCGGCAAAACACGCCTGACGGTGCAGGGGAACGGGATAGAACACGCCGCATCCGACCCCCTCCGCCTGGAAAAGCGCC
>JAKPUV010001049.1 GCA_029554925.1 Candidatus Hydrogenedentota bacterium
GTGCTGCTGACCGCGCCGGTGCTCCTGCGCCACAGCCCCGAAGTGGGGCGCATCCTGCACAGCCGGTCCCTTTCCGCGCTGCTTCACCTGCGGTACCACGAGGCCGGGCTGGGACTGCTGATGGCGGTGTCCATCGGCGCGGTGGTCCACATGCGGACGCGGCTGGCCGCAGTGGCCGCGCTGGGCGTGGTGGGCTACGGCATGGCGGTCATCTTCATTCTTTTCGGCGCGCCCGACCTGGCCATGACCCAGTTCGTCATCGAGACGCTGACGGTCATCCTGCTGGTGCTCGCGTTTTACCACCTGCCCGCCTTTGCACCGCGCGCCCGCCGGGTCTTCCAGACGGGCAACCTCCTCCTGGCGGGGTCGGTGGGCGTGGTCATGGCGCTGCTGGTGCTGGTGGCCGCAGACGAGCGCCACCCGACGGCCCTCGCGCGCTATTTTGCGGACAACAGCCTGTCCCTCGGCCACGGGCGCAACGTGGTGAACGTGATCCTGGTGGACTTCCGCGCCCTGGACACCCTGGGCGAGATCACCGTGCTGGCGCTGGCGGCCCTCGGGGCCTATGCCGTGCTGCACCTGAAGCCGCGCGGAGAGGGGGGGAAGCCATGAACTCCGTCATCTTCCGCTCCGCCACGCGCTACATGTTCCCCATCCTGCTGCTGCTCTCCGTGTTCCTGCTCATGAGCGGCCACAACGAGCCCGGCGGCGGGTTCACGGGCGGGCTGGTGGCCGCGTCGGCCTTTGTGCTGTACGCGCTGGCCTTTGACACGGCCGAGGCGCGGCGGAGGCTTTGGCTGGACCCCCGGCATCTCATCGGCGCGGGCCTGCTGCTGGCGCTGGCCTCCGGGATGGTGGGGCTGCTCGCGGGCGAGCCTTTCCTGACGGCGTACTGGGTGAACCTGCCCCTGCCCGGCGGGGGCTCAGCGGCCCTGGGCACGCCGCTGCTGTTCGACGCCGGGGTGTTCCTGGATGTCATCGGCGTGTCGCTGCTCATCATTTTCTCCATGGCCGACGTGGACCGGGGGGAATCGTGATGGAGCTTCTCTTTGCGGCGGTGGTCGGCGGGCTGTACGCGGCGGGCGTGTACCTGCTGCTGCAGCGCAACGTCGTGAAAATCATCCTCGGGCTGGCCCTGCTCGGCCACGGCGCGAACCTGCTGATCTTCACGGCGGGCGGCCTCACCCGCGCGCGCGCGCCGATCATCGCCGAGGGCGCGCTGTCCGCGCCGCCGGACACGGCGGACCCGCTGCCCCAGGCGCTCATCCTGACGGCGATCGTCATCGGGTTCGGCGTGCTGGCCTTCCTGCTCGCGCTGGTGGAGCGGACGCACCAGGTGGTGCCCACGGACGACGTGGACGAGCTGAAGGGCACCGACACATGAGCCTGCTGCTGACACTTCCGCTGCTGGTCCCGCTGGCGGGGGCCGTGCTGTGCGTGCTGCTCTTCCGCAGCCCGGGGGCGCAGCGCGCGGTGGCGCTCGGCGTGTCCCTGGCCCACTGCCTCGCGGCGGGCGCGCTCTTCGCGGGGGTGCGCGGCGGCGGCGTGGCGGCGGTGCAGGTGAGCGGCTGGCCCGCGCCCTTCGGCATCACCTTCGTGGCGGACCTGCTCGCCGCGGTCATGGTCTGCGCCGGGGCCGGAATGGGCCTGTGCATCGTGGTCTACTCCCTGTTCGTCCTGGACCGCGGCCGGGAGCGGTTCGGCTATTACCCGCTGGTGCTGGCCCTGCTGGCGGCGGTGTGCGGCGCCTTCCTCACGGGCGACATCTTCAACCTGTATGTCTGGTTCGAGGTGATGCTCATGGCGTCCTTCGCGCTCATGGCGCTGGGCGGCGAGCGGCCCCAGCTCGAGGGCGCGCTGAAGTACGTCACCCTCAACCTGGTGTCCTCCGCCGTGTTCCTCTCCGGCGCGGGCATCCTCTACGGGAGGGTGGGCACGCTGAACCTGGCGGACCTCTCCCTCGCCGTGGACACGCACCTTTCCCCGGGCCTGCTGACCGCCATCGCCATGCTGTTTCTTGTCGCGTTCGGCATCAAGGCCGCCCTGTTCCCCTTCTTCTTCTGGCTGCCCGCGTCCTACCACACGCCGCCGGCGGTGGTGGCCGCCCTGTTCAGCGCGCTGCTGACCAAGGTGGGGGCCTACGCCCTGATCCGGGTGTTCACGCTGGTGTTTGTCCACGACATCGGGTGGACCCATCCGGTGATCCTGGCGCTGGCCGGGGTCACCATGCTGACGGGGGTGCTGGGCGCGGCGTCGAAGTACGACTTCCCGAAGATCCTCGCGTTCCACATTGTCAGCCAGATCGGCTACATCGTCATGGGCCTCGGGCTCTTCTCCGTCATGGGCCTCGCGGGCGCGATTTACTTCATGATCCACAACATTGTCGTGAAGACAAACCTCTTCCTTGTGGCGGGCATCGCCCGCCGGCTCACGGGGGAGACGCACCTCGACCGCCTGGGCGGGCTCTGCCGCGCGCGGCCGTGGCTCGCCGCGTGTTTCTTCGTGTCCGCCATGTCGCTGGCGGGCCTGCCGCCCTTCTCCGGGTTCTTCGGCAAGCTCGCCCTGCTGGTGGCCGCCGCGCGCACGGGCCACTGGACCGTGTTCGCCGTCGCCGTGGTGGTCAGTTTCCTGACGCTGTACTCCATGACCAAGATCTGGAACTACGCCTTCTGGAAACCCGCGCCGGAGGGCATGCCCGACCCCGCGCCGGGCCGCGACACGGAAACAGACCGGGCCGTCGCCGGGATGCTCATCCCCGTGACCGTGCTGGCGGCGGTGTCCCTGCTCATGGGGCTGGGCGCGGGCCCGTGCATGCGGCTGGCGCTGGACGCGGCGGAGCAGCTGCTGGACAAAGGCGCCTACATCCGCGCGGTGCTGGGGGAGGGCGCGGCATGATCCTCTTCCTGTGGAACATCCTGCTGGCGCTGCTCTGGGGGGCGCTGACCGGCGTGATGACGCCGCTCAACCTCATGGCGGGCTTTGCCCTTGCCTATGCGGCGCTGTCGCTGACCCGGGCGGGGTCGGAGAGCGGCTATTTCCGGCGGACCCGGAGGCTTCTGCTGTTTCTCCCGTGGTTCCTGTGGCAGATGGTCGTGTCCAACCTCCGCGTGGCCTACGATGTCATCACCCCGTGGCACACGTCGAAACCCGGCGTGGTGGCGGTGCCGCTGGACGCGGAGACGGACCTGGAGATCACGCTGCTGGCGAACCTCATCACGCTGACGCCGGGCACGCTGACCCTCGACGTGTCGGAGGACCGAAAGACGCTGTACCTGCACGCCATGTTCATCACCGACCCGGAGGACGTGCGGCGCGAGATCAAGGACGGGCTGGAGCGCCGCCTGCTGGAGCTGCTGCGATGAGCCCCGTGATGCACATTGCCGCCGCGCTGCTGGGCGGCGCGCTGCTGCTGGCCGTGGGCCGGCTCCTGCGCGGCCCGACCCTCCCCGACCGGGTCGTCGCGCTGGACCTCATCTCGACGCTCGTGGTGGGGATCATCTGCATGTGCGCCCTGGTCTTCGACCAGCCCGTGTATCTGCGCGACGCGCTGGTGCTGGCCGTGGTGTCGTTCCTGGGCACGGTGGCCTTCGCGTACTACGTCGCCAGGGGGGGGAAGCCATGATTAAAACGCCGGTGGAATGGCTGATGCTCGCCGGGGCGGTGTTCATGTTCCTCGCCGCGCTGGGCGTGGTGCGCCTGCCCGACCTCTACATCCGGATGCACGCCGCCACCAAGAGCGGCACCCTCGGCGTCACCTGCGCGATCTTCGCCGTCGCCCTGCACTTTGGCGACTTCGCCATCGCCGTGCGGGCCTTCCTCATCGTGGTGTTCGTTTTCCTCACCGCGCCCGTGGCGGCGCACCTTGTCGGGCGCGCGGCCTACCGCGTCGGTGTTCCCCTGTGGAAGCGCTCCATCGTGGACGAGTGGCGACACCGCCCACCCGATCAGAAGTAGATGACCGTGGACAGGTAGATGGTGTGCTGGTCCACGTCGGCGCGCGTGCCGGAGAACCCGAAGGTGTCCACCCGGTTGTCGTCGCCCCAGCGGTAGACGTAGGCCAGGTCCAGGTTCACCCGGTCGTACAGCAGCAGCCCCAGGCCCAGCGTGACGCCGTAGTAGTCGTCCGGCGAGCCGTCGCCGCGCTTGAGGCCGAGGAAGCCGTCCCGGCGGCCGCTGGCGGGCTCGGGGTCGTAGAACACGCCGGCGCGCACGCTCGGCAGGATGTTCTGGACGGGCTTCCGCGCGTCCACGAACACATACTCGGCGCCCGCGCGCACGGTCCACACGGCGTCCATGTCGTGGGCGTCCGTGTCCAGGCCGGACACGCCCCACACCTTGCGCAGGCGCGGGTTCCGGTTGCGCTTGTCATGGATCACAAACTGGTCCCATGACCGGCGCGTCACGTCGAAGGAGAGGGTGAGCTTGTCGTTGGGGAAGCGGTAGGCCGCGCCGACGCCCACGGCGTCGGGGAAGGTGATTTCCTTGTGGCGCGACCCGGTGCGGAGCATGCCGCGCACGCCGCCCACGCGCACCTCCTGCGACTGCTCGTAGTCCACCCCGGCGGTGAAGCGGGTGTGGTAGACGAGGCCGAAGCTCCACCGGTCGTCGGGCTTGTACAGCGCGCCGGCGGTGTAGTTGATGCCGTGGAAATTCTTGTGGCTCTCAATGGTCCGGCTGAGCGTGTTGGTGGCGAACCCGCCGAGGATGCGGCTCAGGGTGCGCTGCTCCGAGACAGACTTCCACTCGTTGTTCGGGATGATGTCCTCGTTCCACAGGTTGACCACAAGGCCCAGGGACAGCTCCTCGGTGATCTCGAAGCCGACGGCGGGGGAGAGGCTGGAGAGCTGGCCCTCCTGGCGGTAGTCCACGAGGGAGGAGAACAGGGCCGCGACGCCCCCGGCGGGGACGAGGCCGTTGTAGCGGAACTTCAGCCGGCGGTCGAAATCGAACTTGCGCTGGAGGCTCAGGCTCACCACCAGGTTGCGGCCCGCGGGCGCGAAGGGCAGCGGGTAGACCGCGCTCATGTAGTTCAGGCCGCTGAGGCTCAGGCTGTGGCTTTCGTCCATCTCGGGGTGCCGGTCCGAGGAGAAGTCCTCGCCGTCCCACTTGAAGTCGTAGACCAGCGAGAACTCCGGGCGCTCGAGCTGCGTGAGCCCGCCGGGGTTCCACGAGGCCGCCGTGGCGTCGTCGGCCACGGCCACAAACGCGCCGCCCATGCCCAGGGCGCGCGCGCCGCTCCCCACCACGTTCGGGGAGGACGTGATGTTGACGGACTGCGCCCCGGCACACGGCGCGAGGGCCGCCGCGGCCAGCACGGCCAGCAGCGCGATCCCCGGCCGCCGGAAGGGGGCGTCACATCGTGACAGCGGGCATGCCTTTTTCAATCGTCGCACCCTCCTGCTGAAGGTCAAGCGTCTTCGCGCGCGTGCCGGTGTCGCCCGGACTCTCGATCCGGGCGCGGCCCACGGGCACATACTCCGGCGGCGCGAGCACCTCGCCGGTCGTCTCGTCCACCCAGGCCGGCGTCTCGTTCACGAGCAGCAGGTACGCGCCCTGCCGCACGCCGTCCTCCTTGGTCCAGTTCATGAGCAGTTCGGCGCCCGCGCCCGCGCCGCGCACGGCCACCACCTCGCCGGAAAGCTTCGGGTACATCGCCTCCAGCTGCGCCGACAGCGCCGCCGCCGCCTGCTTCACCTGCGCCGGGTCCGACGCGTCGGCGATGAACGCGTCGAGGATGGACACGATGTCCGAGGTTTCCGTGCTGATGACGCGCATCTTGACCTCGAGCCCCTTGCCGTCGCGGGGGAACAGCTCGCCGGTCAGGAAAATCTGGGCGTTCGTGAGGCGGCCCAGGGCGATGGCCTGGTTGGGGTCGGCCAGCGCCTGGGCAAGCTGCTGCTCCGTGAGCACCTGCTGGAGCTGCGCGCGCTCGAGGCAGCGGAACCGCCCCTTCATCGTCACGGCGGCCTCGGTCTCCGCGCGGAGGGCGAACGCCGCCCCCTCGTCCACCCCCGGCCCGGCGAAGGCCAGCACGGCCACGGGCATGCGGCTCTCCACGGTGTTGAGCGCCACGGGGCGCACCTCGACGTCCACCGACTTCTCCAGCACCTTCCCGGCGGCGTCCTCGGCGCGGATGGCCACCTGGAACCGCCCCTCCTTCTCCGTCTCCAGCGGCAGCCGCCGCGTGAAGCTCTCCTTCGGCGCGTTGGCCAGGGGCTCCACGGGCACGCCGTTGATGGAGATGGACTTGAGGGGCTGCTGCCCCACGACCTCGCCGGACACCATGAGCGCGCGGCTGTGGCGGTAGGGCTTGTCGGACTGCGGGGACTTCAGGCGGATCTCGCCGTCCGGCGCGGGGGCGGCCTCCTGCGCGAGCTGGAGCAGCGCCCGCGGCTCGTCGGCCGAGGCGAACACCAGCCCGCCGCGGTCCCGCCGCTGCCGCTGGAGCCACAGTTTCGCCTCCATGGACTCGGGGTCGCCCTGGAAGACCTTGAGGGCCGAGCGGGTCTCGTTGCCCGCCGTGTCGTTTGACGCCACCACGAAGGTGTTCTCGCCGGGGGCCAGGGGCAGTTCGGCGGTGAAGGCGAGTTTCGGATCGCCCGCCGACTCGGCCACGACCCGCTGGTCCACGGCCACGCGGCTCACGCCGTTCGTGTCCACCGCCGCGCCCTCCAGCAGGATGGTGCGGTCGCCCGTGACCGTCGGCTCCACGGGGATGTAGATGCCCAGCGTGGGCCCCGTCAGGTCCACCGTCACCGTCGTTTTCTGCTCCGTCTCCCTGCCCGCGAGGTCCACCGCCGTCACCGTCACCTCGTGCGTGCCCTCGTCCAGCTCGACGGTCTCCTTCACCTTGATCTCCGTCTGGCTGCCGCGCTGGAAGGCCTTCTGCTCGTTCACGCGGACCTCGGCCACGCCGGTGTCGTCGGCGACGGCGACCTCGACGGGCAGCTCGCGCTCGGCGACAATGCGGGCGGGCTGCATGTCCTCCGCGAGGGCGGGGGCTGTGTCGTCCTTCAGCGCCCCCGTGCGGATCTTTTCGCGCTTCACCTCGTCGAGGAGCGCGTGGGCGCGCTCCGTGTCCACCATCGCCAGCGCCTCCTGGAGCTGGCGCTCCGCCTCGTCCAGCCGCCCCAGGCGCAGGTAGCAGACGCCCAGCTCGCGGGCGGGGAAGTACTCCACGAAATGCAGGCCGTAGGTGCGGGCGCGCCAGGTGTCGCGCGAGCGCCCCTTCAGCGCCTGCTCGAAGTCCGCCGCCGCCTCCTCGTGGAAGCCCCCCGCCAGATAGGAGGTCCCCCGCTCGTAATAGCTCCACCAGCGCCCGCGGAACACGCCGTCGGTGACGCCGTACTGCTGGCCGTCCTTCTCCCGCACGGCGGAGGGGTTCGAAACGCACCCGCCCGCGACCAGCAGCACCGCAAACGCGAAAAGCACCCGTCTCTTGTTCATCCCCGTCGGTTCCTCCGTAAGGGCGTGCGTTCTTTTGTGGGGCGCGGCCCTCAGGCGCCGCCGGGCGGGGACTCCCCGTCCGTGTCCATGATGCGCCGCAGCCGCTTCCGTTCGATCGAATCCACCGGGGCGAAGGCGATCGCCACGCCCCGTATGTCCATGCGGGCCACCCGGCCGTCCAGGCAGACCCCGTCGGCGGCGCCGCCCTTGTCCGGACAGATCAGCACGCGCACCCGGCTTTCCAGCGGCAGCGACCGCTCCGTGGCCATCAGGATGCCGCGCTCGCTCAAGTCCACCACCACCCCCTCCACCAGCACCCCGCTGTGGAGGCGCACCTCGACCCGGGCGGCGACGCGCACCCGGTCCGAGTCCCGCTGTTCCGTTCTAGCCCTGACCACGCGCCCGTTCCTCTCCTGCGCCCGCGCGGACGCGGACAGCCGCACTGCCTCCCCGTGGCCAATCCCCTTCCTCTAAGAGCATAACATAAATCCCGTCCATTTGTAAGGGGTAATGCGAAAAATGAGCAGGACCGGGGGCGGGTGTGACCTGCGGTCCGCGCCCCCTGGGATCGCCAGGGTTGCCTCTGACCGGGCTCCGGGCAAGGGGGACTGAATGGACGTTATGGACGTTATGGACGGGATGGACACAGAAACCGGGAAGTGCCGCGCCGGTTCCCCACCCCGTCCATACAGTCCATACCGTCCATAACGTCCATGCGCCCCGCCCAGACACCAAAACCGCCGCTCCCCCGCCGATCCGGGCTATAATGCCCCGGCATGAAATCGGGCCCCCCGCCGGGGTGTTCCCGCAATGGACCTTCGGAAGGATGACGGATGGCGGACAGTGATTTCCGGGAGATGCTGAGCGCGGCGCGGCTCTACGAGGCTGCGCAGCGCTTTTACAGCGCCGTGCCCCGCCGCTTTTTCGCGTCGGGCCGCGCCTTTCCCGCGTGGCATTACATCTTCGAGATGACCCGCCGGTGCAACCTGCGCTGCCGCATGTGCCAGTACCTGGACTTTCTGGAGAACACCCCCGCCGGCGCCCAGAAGGACGGCGAGTTGACGACCGAGGAGTGGCTCCGGGTCATCAGCCAGTGCCACCGCTTCTGCCTGGTCACCTTCACGGGGGGCGAGCCCCTTCTCCGGAAGGACATCGGGGAACTGCTGGAGAGCGCCTCGCGCCGGTGCCGGACCCATGTCATCACCAACGCCACCCTGCTCACGGAGGAGCGCGCCGCGCAGCTCGCCGCCCTCGCCCCCCGGCGGATGGGCGGCCTCGGCCTCAACTTCGTCGGCACCTCCATCGAGGCCCCCGGCGACCTCCACGACGAGATCCGGTCCATGAAGGGCGCCTTTGAGCGCACCATGGCGGGCATGGCGGCCCTGCGCGCCGCGCGGACCGCCGCCCGCAAGGCCTGCCCGCGCATCCACGTCACCACGGTGCTCCAGCAGGCCAACGTCCACATCCTCCACGAGATGCCCCGCGTCGCCGCCGAGGCCGGCGCCGACGTCCTCAACCTCGTCACCGAGACCCGCATGCACGACCTGCCCGGGCTCGGCGAGGTGGACCCCGCGTCGTTCCGCCCCGGCGACCTCTCCTGGCCGCGCATAGACCCCAGACAGCTCGCCGAGGCCCTCGACCGCACCCGCGACGCCGCCCGCGACGCCGGCGTCGCCCTGCGCCTGCCGCGCATGCCCGTCTCCGAGCTCATCCGCTACTACGACACCGGCATCCGCCTCGCCGACTACACCTGCCGCAACGCGTGGAACACCATGTTCATCGGCCGCCAGGGCGCCGCCTACTCCTGCTGGATCAAGCGCGTCGGCAATGTCCGCGAGCAGACCCTCCAGGAACTCTGGAACAAC
>JAKPUV010001077.1 GCA_029554925.1 Candidatus Hydrogenedentota bacterium
TGTAGACCAGCCCCCGCCCCTCCGCGAGGTTCCGCGCGTAGCGGAAGGTGATGAAGCAGTCCTCCCCCTTGATCCCCGCAAAGGCCAGCAACTGGCCCAGGAAAAGGAGGAACAGGAGGGCGCGGGCAAGGGAGACGGTCCAGCACGGCCGCTGTTCTTCGGCGGGCAACGGAGTGCGGTCCCCGTCCTCCGCGCGCGGAAACAGGCGGGCAATGCGCATGCTGTGTCTTTCTCCGGGCGCCGGAACGGCGCCGACGACTATTGAACCACAGGGGCAAACCGTCCGGCAACGGACGGCTTTGTCAGTCTTCCAGCGCTTTCCGGACATCCTCCAGCGCGGGCCGAACGGGCACGGGGCCGGGGGTCCGCTCCTGGAAGAAGGCGATGTCTTTGAGTCCGTTGCCTGTGACGAGGCAGCAGACGCGGGTGTCCGGGCCGGCGCCGGGCAGTTTGGACAGGGCGGCCACGGCCACGGCGGCGGTGGGCTCGCAGAGGACGCCCTCCTGCCGCGCGAGGGCGAGGGCGGCCGCCTCGATCTCCCCCTCCTCCACGGTGACGGCCGCGCCGCCGGTGGTGCGCAGCGCGGGGAGGACGGTGTGGCCGTCGAAAAGGATGTCGTCGGCGATGCCGCCCGCGATGGTTTTGGGGTCCGGCCAGGGATGGCGCAGGGACTCCTGGAAGGAGAAGCCCCCGTCCAGGGCCTGTTTCAGGGGGGCGCATCCCGCGGCCTGCACGCCCGCCATGCGGGGGATGCGGTCCACGAGGCCGAGGCGTTTCAGGTCAAGGAACCCGCGCCAGACGCCGCCCAGCAGCCCGCCGCCGCCCACGGGCGCGACGACCCACTCCGGCAGGTCGCCGCCGTACTGGCGGAAGAGCTCGTAGGCGACGGTCTTCGCGCCCTCCACGTTCCACGGCTCGTACATGCCCGCCGTGGAGAGGTGGGCCCAGCCCCAGGCCGCGCAGGCGTCGAGGCACAGGCGGAAGGCCTCGCTGGGCGCGGGGGTGTCCACGCGCAGCACGCGCGCGCCGTAGGCGCAGGCCTGGGCGATCTTGCCCGCGCCGGCCTGGCCGTGCATGAACAGGACCGCGCGGATGCCCGCGCGGGCGGCGTAGGCCGCCGTGGCCACGCCCACGTTGCCCGAGGAGACGACGGCCACGGTGTCGCACCCGCGCTCGAGGGCGCAGGTGATGCCGACGGACACCTGCCGGTCCTTGAAGGAGCCCGTGGGGTTGAGGGTCTCGTTCTTCAGGTGCAGCTCGCCGAGGCCGCAGCTCCGCGCGAGGCGCCGCGCGGGCACGAGGGGGGTCGCGCCCTCGCCCAGGGTCACGGCGCGGAAAGGGTCGCGCACGGGCAGCAGGGGCGCGTAGTGCCAGAGGCTCTTGGGACGGTCATGAAAGAGGGCGGCGGGCACCTCCGCCAGCGCCCGCAGGCTGCGCGGATCGCCGCAGCGGGGGCAGGAAAAGTCCTCCGTCAGCGGCCCGGACGCGCCGCAGGCGTGGCACGCCCATTCAAACCCCTGCACGGGGGCGCCGGTGTCGGTCATGACTTGCCTCCGAAGTTTCTGGTGGGGCCGGTCGCCGGCGCGGGCAGGGGGGCGGGGCTTCCGGGCAGAACCGGCGCGGCGGACGGGGCCGGGGGCGCGGGCTTCGCCGGTGCGGGCGCGGGGGCGGGGGCGGGCGTCGGCGGGGCCGCCGCGGGGGCGGGGGCTTTCGGGGGGGCGGTTTCCAGCGCGCGCCCCAGTTCGGCGATCATGCCGCCGATCTCGCCGCGTTTCTTGAGCAGCACGGCGGAATCGCGCTCGAAGGTGACGAGGGAGGGCAGCAGCGCGGACAGGTCCCCCGCGGCGATGGCCCTTTGGGTCAGCTCGTCGGCCCCCTGCCGTCCCGCAAGGGCGGCGCGGCGCTCCATGAACAGGGAGAGGTAGTCGTAGTCCTCAAGGCCGTCGCGGACGGTCTCCCAGCGCACCGAGTTGACGGGCCCGTCCTTCCCGGGATAGACCAGGCAGCCGTCGCCGTTGACGGGCGTCGAGTCGAGCGGGTCGGTGTAGGGGTTCTGCCCTTCCGGGGCGTAGTTGACGCACCAGTACTGCATGCCGCGCATGCCGAGGGCCCAGGCCTGCCAGAAGAGGATGCGGTGCTCCACGGCGGTGAAGTCGAGGAAGAGGTTTCCGTAGGGGCGCGGCGGCATGTGGCTGACATACCACCACACCTCGCGGCCGCCGCTGATCCGCTTGAGCAGCTCGATGCCCGCGGGCGTGTCCATCACCTGCGCGTGGACGCACCACAGGCCCACGTCGTCCGGGAGGAAGGGCCGCAGGCCGAGGGTGCCCACGGCGGCCGGCACCGACGGGGCGCCGGCCCGCCATTTCGCGAGGCTTTCCATGAGCCGGGGCCACGCGGGCTCGGCGGGCTCGTGGCTGAGGGGGACAAAGACCCTCCCCTCCAGTTTCTCCCGTTTCACAAAGGCCTCCAGCGCGGCGAGCTTCTCCGGCGCCTCCAAAAGGGCGGGGGGCGCGGCGAGGGTGGTGGCGCCGCGCGCCAGGGCGTCGCGGAGGGCGGGCAGGCGCTTCTGGAGGGCGGCGGCATAGTCGCCGGGGCCGGGGGCGGGCAGGGCCGCGCCCTCGCGCAGGGTGACGCGGTGCTCCAGGGCGTTTTGCGTGTAGGCGCCGAGGAGGGCGGCGGGGTCGCCGGACCCGCCCCTCTCCTTCGCGCCGCGCACGGCGGTCTCCTCCCAGTAGCCGAAGTCGGTCTTGAGGCGGGGGGTGTTGGGCAGGTCGAAGCCGAGCACGCGGGCCTCCACGGTGAGCTCGCGCGCCGCGCCGTCCACCGTGGCCATGCGCAGGGGGCCGCGGTAGACGCCCGCGGGGAGGCCGGGCCGCGCGAAGACGGTGACCCACACGGCGGAGGTGGTGCCCTTTTCCGCCACGAAGGGCCGGTGCGGCGTGAGGGGGTCGGGCCAGTGCCCCGTGGGGCCCTCGAAGTGCGACGGGATGCGCACGGGGACCCAGCCCACGTCCTCCACCCGGATGTCGGCGGCGGGGATGCGGGCCCCGCCGGATTCGGAGACGAGGTCCCCGGGGGTGAACGAGACGCCGGCGAGCGGCGCCGTTTCAGGGCGCATGCACACCTGGAAGGCCTCGCGCTCGCCCCGCGCGAGGAGCACGCGGGCCACCGGCGACGGCGCGCCCTTCGCCCGCACACGGTCCTCGCGGAAGACCTTCTCCAGGGAAGGCTCCACCCAGACGAGCGGCTCGCCCGCGAAGGCGGGGGTGCGGTCGAGGGTGCGCGGGCCCCGGTCGAGGGCGTGGGGCCCGTCGCTCCAGGGCTCCATGCGGCGGGGCTTGGGGCTGCCCACGGCGAAGCGGGTGTCAATGCCGCCGTGGGGCGACCCGGTCTCGACGCCCAGGGGCAGGGTGAGCCCGCCCTGCTTGAGCTGCGCCATGAAGTCGTAGTGCCCGTCGGCGGGGGCCTCCCAGGCGTAGGTGCAGCGGATGACCTTGCCCGGCTCGGTGTCGAACTGCTTGCCCTGAAGCCGCCAGACGCGGCCGTTTTCCGCGACGACGCTGGCGTCCATGCGCACGCCCGTCATGGGCTTCACCGTGGCGATGTACGCCAGCAGGGCGCCGGGGGTGTACTCCAGCTGCACCGCCAGCTCGTCCGTGGCGAAGTCCACCCGGCGCAGGCCCCGCGTCACCCCGAGGCGGTAGACGGTCTTCCACACCGCCCCCGGCTTGAGGAGCACCGGAACAAAGGCCGCCTGCACGCCCCGCCCCACGCTCGACTCCTCCCACAGGGTGAGGTAGGCGTAAATCTGGTCCGTGTTGAAGACCCAGTAGAGGCTTTCCTGCGCGGCGGGGGCCGTGACGGCCAGCCAGTTGCGCGAGGCGACGTGCCACGCCGTGCGGGTGGCGCGGATGACCCCCGCGTCCGACGGGAGGTCCAGCCGGTCGTCGGCGCTGATCTGGCCGCCCGGCAGCACGTCGTTCCCGATCCACGGGGCGACCCACTGGGCCTCCGCGCCGCGGTTCTCGACGGTCCAGGTCACGCGCAGCGCCGCCTCGTCCGGCAGCGGCTCCATCAGGCGGGTCACATGCAGCCCGTCAATGTTGGGCCCCTGGCAGTCGTAGCTGAACCGCAGCACGGGCCGCTCCCCGAACTCCTCCAGCGCCTCCAGTTTCTCGTTCAGGCGGCGGTTGGGCACGTAGGGGCTGGCCACGCCGAAACCTTCCAGCAGGATGCCGGCGGGCCCCACGAGGTTCTGGGCCCCCGTCAGCAGGCGCATCTGGTGGATGACGCCACCGTCCTCGGGCGCCATGAGGAGCTGCATGTATTTGCCCGAGATGTCCGCCTCCTGGTCAATCACCGCGGCGCCGGCGGAAAGGGCCAGCAGCAGGCAGGCGGCCGCAAGCGGCGCGCGGAAGAACGGACTGGGGCGCATGGATGGACTCCCTGATGAAGCGTGGACGGTTTCCACCATAGTAGCCAATGGGGCCCGCGGATGTCATCCCGCGGGCCGGGGGTTGGACCCGTCCCGCGCCATGGGGTAGAATCGGCGGGAACGCCAACCCGGAGACTCCTTCCATGCGCCGCATCCTCCCGCCGTCCGTGCTTGCCGGGGTTCTCGCCGCGGCCGCCCTTCTTTCCCCCGCGGCCGGGGCCGACAGCTGGCCGCAGTTCCGCGGGCCCTCGGCGGACGGCGTGGTGGCGGGCGCGCCGAAACTGGCCGTGACCTGGAGCGAGACGGAGAACGTGCGCTGGAAGACGCCCATTCCGCACAAGGGCTGGTCCACACCGGCGGTGCAGGACGGGAAACTGTGGCTGACCACGGCGACGCCGGAGGGAACGGAGTATTTTGTTATCAGTGTGGATGCGGAGACGGGGGCGGTCGCGATGAACGAGCGGCTGTTCACCTGCGCGAATCCGGAGCCGCTGGGGAACGACGTGAACTGCTACGCGTCGCCGTCGCCCGCGTCGGAGCCGGGCCGGGTCTACATCAGCTTCGGCAGCTACGGCACCGCCTGCCTCGACACGGCGACGGGGAAGGAGCTGTGGCGGCGCACCGACCTTCCCTGCCGCCATTTCCGGGGGCCGGGGTCGTCGGTCATTCTGCACCAGAACCTGCTGATCCTCACCTTCGACGGCGCGGACCAGCAGTACTCGACGGCGCTGGACAAGGCGACGGGCGCGACGGTCTGGCGCACGGACCGCACGTCGGTCTGGAAGGACCTTGACGAGAACGGCCAGCCCTCGCGCGAGGGCGACATGCGCAAGGCCTTCTGCACGCCCCTCGTGTTCACCCACGCCGGGCGGGAGCAGATGGTGGTCACGGCGTCCTACGGCGTCTTCGCCTACGACCCCCTGACCGGCAGGGAACTGTGGAAGATCGACCACGAGTCCTACTCCCCCGCGCCCATGCCGGTCTACGACGGGAACCTCGTCTTCGTGCTCACGGGGCGCGGGCGCAACGCCCTGATGGCCGTGCGGCCCGACGGCGACGGGGACGTGACGAAGACGCATGTGGCGTGGCAGTTCACGGGCAAGACGATCCCCGTGGAGCCGTCGCCCGTGCTGGCCGACGGGCTGCTGTATCTGGTCAGCAACGACGGCATCGTCACCTGCCTCGACGCGGCCACGGGCGCGGAGGTGTGGGCCGAGCGCATCGGCGGCAGCTACTGCGCCTCCCCGATCCTCGCCAACGGCCTCCTCTACTTCTCCAGCACCCAGGGCAAGACGACCATCCTCAAGGCGGGCCGCGCCTTCGAGAAGGTGGCCGAGAACCGGCTGGAGGAGGGGTTCATGGCCTCCCCCGTCGCCGTCGGCGACGCCCTCTTCCTCCGCACCAAGACGGCCCTCTACCGGATAGACGCGGCGGCGGAATAATATCCCCAATCGCCGGACAAGGGACGGACCCCGTGTCCGCGCCCCCCCGGCGCGCTCCATGGACCTCGCCAACGGAAAGGGTCTTCGCATGCGGCGCTTCGTCTTTGTGCTTGCCGGACTGGCCGCCCTCGGCGCGTGGGGCGCGGACGACTCGTGGAAACTGCCCCTGGACGTGAAGGAGAAGGCTCTGGAGCAGAACGCCCGGGACCGGCACAACATCCTCGGCCTCTACCCGTCGCAGGTGGAGATCTCGCTGGACCGGGGCGAGCCGGACTACTCCACCCTGGGCCACTGCGACATCGCCCACGCCGTCTGCTGGTCGTCGAACTACCTCGCGGGCTGCTCGTTCCGTTATGCCTTCCTCAAGCGTTCCGGCGCCCCCGCCGACGTGGTCGCCGACGCGAAGCGCCGGGCAGACGAGGTCTTCGAGGGCATCTACCGCTGCCAGCTCGTCACGGGGGTCCGCGGCCTCCAGGCGCGGGGCTACGCCTTCGGCCACGGCGAGTCCTACGAGGAGCGCGTCGCCGACACGCCGCGCGACATCTGGTACCAGGGCGCGGGTGAATACGCCGACCTGCGCTGGCGCGGCGATCCCAGCCACCACAACTACAGCGCCGCCACCCGCGGCCTGGGCCACTATTACGACCTCGCCGCAGAGGGCCCCCAGAAGGACCGCTGCCGCGAGGCCATTGACGCCCTCGTCGGCTACTGGGTGGACAAGAACGGCGACATCCTGCACATTGACGGCAAGCGGACGACGCCGATCCT
>JAKPUV010001080.1 GCA_029554925.1 Candidatus Hydrogenedentota bacterium
GAGCCCAGATCGGCGTGGGTCCAGATGAAATTGCGGCGGCCGCCGGTGGCCATGGCGAAGTTGTCGGGGCGCGACAGCAGGACGCCGTCGAGCCCATTCTCCCGCAGCCAGGTCTGCACGAGGGCCTGCCGGACGCCGAAAAGCTCCTGATCGTTCACGGGGTCAGTCTCCTGTGGGCCGGGCGCCGAGGGTTCCGACCCGGCGCAGGAAGTCCGCGTACACGCCCACGCCGCGCATGAGCGTGGGCAGGTGCTGCCGCTCGTTGGGTCCGTGGATGCCGTCGTCCGGCAGGGCGAAGCCGAGCATGATCGAGTCGACGCCGAGCTTCTGCTGGAAGAAGGCGACCACGGGCACGCTGCCGCCCTCGCGCTTGAAAAGGGGGCTCTTCCCGAAGGCGGCCTCCAGGGCGTCCGCGGCCGCGCACATGAAGGGCGACTTGCGGTTCATCACCGCGCCCGGCCCGAGGGAATGGCACTTCAGGTCCCAGAACACGTCCCCGGGGAGCGTGGTTTCCAGGAATTCCCGGAGCAGGTCCTCCATGTCCTCCGGCCGCTGGTCGGGCACGAGGCGCATGGAGAGTTTCGCCGACGCCCGGGCGGGCAGGACGGTCTTCGCGCCCTGGCCGGTGAATCCGCCCCAGACGCCGTTGACCTCCAGCGTGGGGCGCGCGCCCACGCGCTCCATGGTGGTGTAGCTCTTCTCGCCCTGGAGCGCCGCCGCGCCGGTCATGGCCAGCCAGTCCCTCTTCGAGAAGGGCGTCTCGCCGATGAGCGCGCGCTCCTCGGCGTCCAGGGGGCGCACCCGGTCATAGAAGCGCGGCAGGGTGACGCGGCCGTCGGCGTCGTGCATGGCGGCGAGGGCCTCCGCGAGCACATGGATGGGGTTGCGCACCGAGCCGCCGAAGAGGCCGCTGTGCAGGTCGTGGCCCAGGGTGCGGACCTCCAGCTCGAAATAGGCGAGGCCCCGCAGGGCGTACACGATGGACGGCGTGTCCGGCGCGTGGACCCCCGCGTCGCAGTTCAGGACCACGTCGCAGGCGAGCGCGTCCCTGTTCGCGTCCATGAACTCGGGCAGGTGCTGCGAGCCGATCTCCTCGGCCCCCTCCAGCAGGAATTTCAGGTTGACCGGGTAGGCCTCCCCGGCGTCGCGGAGGGCCTCCAGCCCCTTGAGCAGGGCGAAGAGCTGGCCCTTCATGTCCGACGCGCCGCGGGCGTAGATGAAGTCGCCGCGCACGTCGCCGTCAAAGGGGCCGCTGGCCCACTCGTTCAGCGGGTCCACGGGCTGCACGTCGTAGTGTCCGTACACCAGCACCGTGGGCCGGTCCCCGGCTTTCAGCCAGTCGGCGCGCACGATGGGGTGCAGGGGCGTCTCGTGCAGGGTGACGGCGTCCATCCCCAGCCCCCGCAGGCGCGCGCACAGCCACTCCGCCGTGCGGCGCACGTCGCCCGCGTGCTCGGGCAACGTGGACACGCTGGGAATCGCCAGAAACTCCCGCAGTTCCGCCAGAACCTTCGGGGGGCACGCGCCCCCGGCTCCGCTCTCGCTCATGGATCCGCCTTTCCTTGCGGTGAAAACAGGCGGGGCGGCAAGTGACGCGCACCTGCCGCCCCGGAAAACTCCTGTGGGGGCTGGGAATTACAGGCCCGCGGCGTCCAGGCCGACCACCATCCAGGTGCCGCCCTCGTTCGCCACCGTCAGCTCCAGGGTGACGGAACCCGCGACGGTGTTCACGTCAATCGGGTACACCGTGGCCTTGTCGCCTTCCAGCTTGATCTCCATGTCCGTGGTGAGGATCTCGGCGCCCTCGAGGTAGCCCATGTCCTTGGCGTCGTTCAGGAAGGCCTGCGCGCCCGCCTTGTCGTTCCAGTCATAGTGCTCGAATTTGGAGGAGAAGAAGGTCATGACCTTGTCAATGTCCTGCGCCTCCATGGCGACCTTCCACGCCGCGATCTGCTCCTTGATCGCGTCCTCGGGGCTCTTCTTCGCCGTCGTGGCGCAGCCCGTCACCACCGCCGCAAGCACGCACAACGCAACCGACATCACCGCAAGCTTCTTCATTTACCCGTCTCCTTGTGTTAGGGGTTCAGCCCACATGCCCGTCCGTGGCACGAAGTGCAAATATAGCCCACAGACCGCCCCCGCTGCAAGCGGAGGGAACAGGCTTGATCGCCGGATAAGACGGCGTGGGAGCCGTAGCCGGGGCGAGCAAGAGATTGCTTCAGGCGCTCCGCGCCTTCGCAACGACGGGGAAATGCCCGTCATGGCGAGCCCCTGACCGCCGTGGGCGGGAATGCTGCCCATGAATCGAGAGCTGCGGGAGGGCCGGAAACGTAGACGCGCCATCTTGGCGCGTTCTTTGGGCCAACGAAAAGCCCCAAGAACGCGCCAAGATGGCGCGTCTACTTTGAGGGCGGTCTTGCCGACTTACTTCATTAGCAGTGAAGCGAAGAACCCCAGCCCCTAAACCCTACCTCGCCGTCTTCACCGCCTGGACGAGGGACGACGCAAAGGCCTCCACCCGGGGGACCAGCTCCGGGGTGTCGCCGGTCTGGCTGATGAGGCGGACAATGGCGGAGCCGACCACGACGGCGTCGCCGTGCAGGGCGACGGTGCGGGCCTGTTCGGGGGTGGAGATGCCGAAGCCGACGGCGACGGGCTTGCCGACGTGCCGCCGGACGCGTTCGACGGCCTCGCCGAGGGTGTCGGCGAGGGAGGCGCTTTCGCCGGTGACGCCGAGGCGGGACACGTAGTAGACGAAGCCGGTGCTCTTCTCCCCGATGAAGGCCATGCGCTCCGGGGGCGTGGTGGGGGCCACGAGGAAGACCGTGCAGAGTCCGGCCGCGTCGAGGCACTGCTTGTACTCGTCGCAGTCGTCGGGGGGCAGGTCCACGCAGAGCACGCCGTCGGCGCCGGCCTCCGCCGCATCCCGGGCGAAGTCCGCAATCCCGTAATGGAGGATGGGGTTGTAGTAGGAGAACAGGAGGATGGGCACCTGGGAGCGCGTGCGGACGCGCCGGACGAGGTCGAGCACGCCGCGCAGGGAGACGCCGTTTGCCAGCGCGCGCAGGTAGGCCTCCTGGATGACCGCGCCGTCGCCGACGGGGTCGGAGAAGGGCACGCCCAACTCGATGACGTCGGCCCCGGCGCGCTCCAGGGCGAGGAGGATCTCCTCCGTCGCCGCGGGGGACGGGTCGCCGCAGGTGATGAAGGGGACAAAGGCGGGCGTGCCCGCGCTCCGCAGGTCGGAGAAACGCTGTTCAATGCGGTTCATGTCAGAAGCTCTCCCCCGGCAGGATGAACGAGGCCGCGTGCTGCGCGTCCTTGTCGCCCCGGCCGGACAGGTTGACGATGATCAGGGCGTCACCGGGCATGCCGGGGGCGCGCTTGGCCAGTTCCGCGAGGGCGTGGGCGCTCTCCAGCGCGGGGATGATGCCCTCGAGGCGGGAACACCACTGGAAGGCTTCCAGGGCCGCGTCGTCCTCGGCGCGGGTGTATTCCACGCGGCCGGTCTCGAAGAGGTGCGCGTGCTCCGGGCCGACGCTGGCGTAGTCCAGCCCGGCGGACACGCTGTGCGTGGCGCCGATCTGGCCGTTCTCGTCCTGGAGGACATAGCTGAGGGCGCCCTGGAGCATGCCGATGGAGCCGCCCGCAAACCGCGCGGCGTGCATGCCGGGGGTGAGCTCCTTCCCTCCCGCCTCCACCCCCACCATCCGCACCGCCGCGTCCTGCAGGAACGCGTGGAAGAGGCCCATGGCGTTCGAGCCGCCGCCGACGCAGGCGATGAGCAGGTCGGGCAGCCGCCCCTCGCGCTCCAGCATCTGGGCGCGGGCCTCGCGGCCGATGACGGACTGGAAGTCGCGGACGATCATGGGGAAGGGGTGCGGGCCGTGGACCGTGCCCAGCACATAGTGCGTGTGCTCCACGTTGGTCACCCAGTCGCGCATGGCCTCGTTGATGGCGTCCTTGAGGGTCTTCGAGCCGGAGTCCACGGCGACGACCTTCGCCCCGAGGAGGCGCATGCGGAAGACGTTAAGCTTCTGCCGGGCGATGTCGTCGGTGCCCATGTAGATTTCGCATTCGAGGCCGAGGCGCGCGGCGGCGGTGGCCGTGGCCACGCCGTGCTGGCCCGCGCCGGTCTCCGCGATGACGCGCGACTTGCCCATGCGCTTTGCC
>JAKPUV010001081.1 GCA_029554925.1 Candidatus Hydrogenedentota bacterium
CTCGCCATCACGCCCATCCCCCCGGTGCAGGTCTTCGGCATCTTCGTCGCCCTGGGGGTCATGGCGGCCTGGCTGTTCACGGTCACCTTCCTGCCCGCGTTCATCATGCTGATGCCCGCCCGCGGGTTTGAGGGCTACGGCGCCGCGCACACGGAGGACGAGGAGGGGGCGACCTTCATGGGCCGCCTGCTGGCGCGTCTCGGCCGTTTCACCTGGAACCGCGCAAAGCTCGTGCTGGCCCTCACCCTGCTGGTGGCGGCCGTGTCCGCCTACGGCATCTCGCAAATCCAGGTCAACGACAACCCCACCCGGTGGTTCAAGGCCAAGCACCCCATCCGCGTGGCGGACCGCGTGCTCAACCAGCATTTCGGCGGCACCTACATGGCCTACCTCGCCCTGCGGCCCGCGGACCGGGCCTTCGACGGGGCTGACGCCGCCAAGGGCCTGACGGACAGACTCACGGCCTGGGCGGCCGAGAACGCCGCCGACTATCCGGGCCTGCCGTCGGTGGCGGAGGCCCTCGCCGCCGAGGCGCGGTCCCGGGCAGGCAGCGCCCCCGACTGGAAAACCCTCGCGGGCGGTCTGGGCGACCACGCCCTGGCGCAGACGGACCAGGGCGGTGACAACGCCGCGGCGTGGGAGGAGGCCGCGTTCTTCCTCGACAAGGAGCGGCAGCGCGACGAGCTGTTCAAGGACCCGGAGGTGCTCCGGTACATGGAGCGCGTGCAGGAAGCGCTGCTGAAGACGGGCATCGTGGGCAAGACGAACTCCCTTGCAGACCTGGTGAAGACGGTCTACCGCGAATTGATGGAGGGCAAGGATGAGTACTTCCGCATTCCGGACTCCGCAAACGCCGTGGCGCAGTGCATCATCACCTACGAAAGCAGCCACCGCCCGCAGGACCTGTCCCACTTCGTGACGCCGGACTACCGCCAGAGCAGCGTGTGGGTCCAGCTCAAGAGCGGGGACAACCAGGACATGATGCGCGTGATCGAGGCCATGGAGACCTTCGCCGCCGAAAATCCCCCTCCCGCCGGACTGAGCCTGGAGTGGTTCGGGCTCACCTACATCAACGTCATCTGGCAGCAGAAGATGGTTGTGGGCATGCTTCAGGCCTTCCTGGGCAGCTTCCTGGTCGTGCTGTTCATGATGATCGTCCTGTACCGTTCCGGACTGTGGGGGATGCTGTCCATGATCCCCCTCACGGTGACCATCGGCCTGATCTACGGCGTCATCGGGCTCGCGGGCAAAGACTACGACATGCCCGTGGCCGTCCTCTCCGCGCTGTCCCTCGGGCTCGCAGTCGACTTCGCGATCCATTTCCTCTCCCGCGCGCGGGAGATCCAGGGGGAGACCGGCGACTGGAAAACGGCCGCCCCGAAGATGTTCGGCGAGCCCGCGCGCGCCATCACGCGCAACATCATCGCCGTGGCCGTGGGGTTCACGCCCCTCCTCGCCGCGCCGCTGGTTCCCTACAACACCGTCGGCGTGTTCATGGCAGCCATCCTGGGCGCGTCCGGCGTTGCCACACTGATCATCATGCCCGCCCTCATGCGCGTGCTGGAGCGCATGCTCTTCCCGGAGTCCCGCGTCTGCCGCATCACGTGCAGCTGCTGCACCTGCGCGGCGACCGCCGCCGCTTTTGCCGGGGCCGTCACGGTCAACCTCCAGTTCCTCGGCGGCACCTGGACCCAGTGGACTCTCGGAAGCCTGGTGTTCATCGTTGCGGCGGTCGGCCTGTGCGCGGTGATGTCCCGGCGCGCCGGATGCGCGGCCCCCCCCAAACCCGGATGTTGAAACACGCCGCCCGATGCCCCAAAATGGGACGGGCCAAAGAACGGAGGAATGACGGAATGAAGACCAACTGGATGAAGCTGCTCGGACTGGCGCTCGGGATCGCCGTTGCGGCGCCCCTGTGGGCGCAGGACGCCGCCCCCACAGTCGACGACATTGTCAAGAAGACCAACGCCGTTTCCTACTACCAGGGGACGGACGGGCGCGCCCGCGTCAAGATGACCATCAAGGACAAGCAGGGGAGCACGCGCGAGCGCGAATTCACCATTCTGCGCAAGAACGCGGACGACAAGAACGAGGCGCAGAAGTTCTTCGTCTACTTCCACCGCCCCGCCGACGTCCGGCAGATGGTGTTCATGGTGTGGAAGCATGTCGGCAAGGACGACGACCGCTGGCTCTACCTGCCCGCATTGGACGTAGTCCGGCAGATCGCCGCGAGCGACGAGCGGACCAGTTTTGTGGGGTCGACCTTCTTCTACGAGGACGTGTCCGGCCGCGGGCTCGACGAGGACACCCGCGGGCTCGACGAGGACACCCACGAGCTCGTGGAGACCACCGCCGACTACTACGTCCTGAAGAACACCCCCAAGAACCCCTCGGCCGTCGAGTTCGACTCCTACACCATGTACATCCACAAGGGGACCTTCATCCCCGTCAAGGTGGAGTTCGAGAAGGGCGGAAACGTTTACCGGGTGGCCGAGGCCCTCAAAGTGGAGGACATCCAG
>JAKPUV010001082.1 GCA_029554925.1 Candidatus Hydrogenedentota bacterium
GATCGGCGTGGACGCCAGCCTGTACAACCATGTGCCGGGCGGGTCGAACATTCTGTTCCTCGACGGGCACGTGGAGTTCTTCCGCTACAACAGAACCGGCATCGCCCCCGTCAACGTCGGCGTGGCCAACTGCGTGGCGGCGTTGCAGGGCGTCAAGAACGTCGTCATGCAGCAATAGGCGGACGGCGCCGTTCCGCCTCGGGCGGGGATTGGGGATGCCATGACGCTGTTGCACCGGCTGTATCCGGAACTCGCGGCGCCCTATCCCTGTCTGCCCTTGGCCAGCCTGCCCACCCCGGTGACGGAGACGGAAGCGTTCGCCGGCAACGGCGCGCGGGTGTTCATCAAGCATGATGAGGCCACCTCGCCCCTGTACGGCGGAAACAAGGCGCGCAAGCTGGGCTGGCTGCTCGGCGCGGCGGCCGCGCGCGGTGCCAGGGCGGTGATCACCTTCGGCGGGGCGGGGTCCAACCATGCCCTGGCCACGGCGGTGCACGCGGCCGCCCTGGGCATGCGCTGCACCAGCATCCTCGGCCCCCAGCACAACGCCCATGCCGTGCGGCGCAACCTGCTGCGCGCGCTGGAGGCGGGCGCCCGGCTGCGGCCCTGCGCCTGGCGCGACACGTCAAGGGAGGCGGTCCGCTGCTTCTGGGAGGACACCGCCCGGGACGGCCTCATGCCCACGGTGATCCCCCCCGGCGGGTCGTCCCCCGTGGGCGCGTTGGGGTTTGTCGAGGCGGCGTTTGAGCTGCGCGAGCAGGTGCGCGCGGGGCTGCTTCCCGAGCCCGACGCCCTTTATGTGCCTTCGGGCACCATGGGGACCTGCGTCGGCCTCGCCCTTGGGCTGGCCGCCGCCGGGCTCAAGACCCGGGTCGAGGCGGTGCGCGTGACCACCGCCCCCTACACCAGCCTGGAACACGCGGCGGCCCTCTTTGCCCGGACCCTGCGCCTGCTGCGGGAGGCGTGTCCCGCCTTTCCGGAGTGCGCGCTGGACGGGGACCGGTTCCGCATCCGCGACGAATTCTTCGGCGCGGAATACGCGCTCTACACCCCGGAGTCGGCGGAAATGGTCCGCTTTGCCCGCGAGGGCATGGGGATTTCCCTTGAAGGCACCTATACCGGGAAGGCGCTCGCGGCCCTCCATGCCGACGCGGCGGCGGGCCGGCTACGCGGGCAGACCGCGCTCTTCTGGAACACTTACAACGGCGCCCCCTCAGGACCCGAGCCCCCGGCGGGGGAATACCGCCGCCTTCCCGCACTGTTGCAGGCGTACTTTGAACAGCCGGTCCAGCCGCTGGACCGCGGCTGACCGCACAGGCGCCCCCGCGCCAGGAGGATATCCCGATGCAGACCCAGCCGGCGCCCTATGAAAAGATCGTGTTCGTGTGCGTGCACCACCGCGAGGACGGCCAGGGGCCCTGCTGCGCCGCGCGGGGCGGGGCGGAGCTTCACGCGGCGCTCAAGGAACAGGTGAAGGCGCTGGGCCTGTCGGCCAAGATACGCGTGAGCCGGTCCGGCTGCCTCAACCGCTGCGCCAAAGGCCCCAACATTATGGTGTTTCCCGACAACGTGTGGCACTGCGGGGTGACGCCGGAGGACCTCCCGGAGATTCTGCGAAGCTTGACGGGGGATGCGGGTTAGGCGTCGGTGAAGGCTTTCAGGAAGTCTTCCCGCGGGATCCGGGCCTGGGTGAGGATGGTGCGGAGGGTTGACCCCTTGATCCTCCGGTGGGAGGGCATGGTCAGGGGCGTGTGTGATCCGTCCGGGTTCCGCCGGGACAGGGCGATATGGTTTCCCCTTCGGACCTCCTCGAACCCCAGGCGGATAAGGGCTTTGATCACCTGTTCGAGCGGCGCGTCAACGGGGAACGCGGTCATTTGACCGGGACCGCCGCTTCGGCGACAAAGGCCTCCAGCACGGGGGAATCCGGATCGGGGGAAAGGGCCTCGGGACCAAAGGTCTCCACATGAAACCGGATGGCGTCCTCCACATCCCGCAGGGCCTCCGCGTAGGTGTCCCCCTGCCCGACAACCACCCCCTGAAGTCCGAGAGGGTAGGCCACATATCCGTCCGGATGATGCTGCACAACAACTCTGATCGTCTGGGCCATGGTTCCAATCCTTCGCGGTTCGCTCCTTTGAACTATGCCATGCAACGGCCGGGGCAGTCAACCGGAGGCGCCGGGTACAGGCGGGCCCGTCAGGTGGCGGAGCGCTTGAAGAGGACGACGCCCAGGGCGAAGAAGACGGCGTTGGCGAGCCAGGCGGCCAGGGCGGGCGGGAG
>JAKPUV010001083.1 GCA_029554925.1 Candidatus Hydrogenedentota bacterium
CCCTTCGGCACGGGGGCGAAGCTCTCCCAGTGGCGCGGCGACCCGGACCTCATCCGAACCTACAACCCGCGGGTTTACGCGGTGCTGCGCGAATGGCTGGGAACCGCCCGCGCTTCCGCGGAGGCCGGCGCGCCCGCCGCAGACTGGATGCGCGCCGCCGCCGCGGCCCACCCGGCGCTGCCCGCGTTTCTGGAGGCGGCGCGCTTCCCCGCCGCGTGGGAACGCCTGCGCGCCGGGGCCCCCACCCCCCGCCACCGGCTCCGCGCCTTCCATGAGTGGTTCGACGGGCTGCGCACCCTGCGCGCCGTCCACCACCTGCGCGGCGCCGGCCTGGAAAGCCTTCCCGTGCCCGGGGCCGCCGCGCGCCTCGCGGAGCTGCTGGGGCTTTTCACCCGGGCGGACGGGGAGGACGCCGCGGCGCTGCTTCTGCGGTACCGCGAAGCCGACCACCGGGAGCCCTGCGCGTGCGGCCTGTCGCTCCTTGGGGAGACGGCGGAATCCCCGGGACGCCCGGAAACGGCCGCCTAACGGGGAACGGCCCGCACCACCAGATCCGGGCCGTTTTGCGCGACGAAGGTGAAGACCACGCGCTTCTTGAAACTGCGGTCGCCCATGGTTCCCGGGATGGACCAGTGGTCAAACGCCCTCTCCTGGCCGGGCACCAGGCGCAGCTCGATGAGGCGGCCGGCCCGGATGATGTCCTGCTGCGCGCCCAACTGCATCGCCTCCTCCGGCAGCTCGATGCCCCGCCCGTCCGGGTCCAGTTTCACCCAGGCGTTGAACTTCAGGCCGCCGTTCGAGGTGTCCATCCGCAGGAATCCGGCGTTCGGCCCCGGGTCGTTCGGATCGTCGTTCCAGCAGCGGAGGGAGTCGAGGGGAACCATGGGGAGCATGTCGCGGACCTCCGGGTCGAGGCACCGCCGCGCGAACTCCTGCGCGGTTCCGGAAACCGACCGCGTGTACTCCCACTCCTCCCGGTTGGTGACCGCGTCGTTGTCCGCGTCCCGCTGCGCCGGGAGGTGGAAGAGCTGGGAGGTGTCGTAGTCTTCGAGGCTGACCTTGAGGCCGGCGATGTCCCGCACGGCGGCCGCGAGGAACTCGTCCGCGTTCCAGGCGTCAAGGGTCATGTAACCCGCGACAGCCGCCGCCAGCCAGGGCCGCCGGGCGGCGCCCTCCGTATCTCCCAACTGCTCTGCGGCCCGCGCGAGATTCGCGCGGTAGGCCTCGGCCGCCTGCGCGTGGGACACGCCCCCCTGCGCCCCCATCTCCACCCGGGGATTCCGCAGCACCTCCGCCAGCAGCGTGAACTCCGCCGCGTCCGGAATCCCGTTGCCCGTCTCCTTCTTGTCCTCGCCGTTGCCGTCAAAGGGGCACTCCGCGACCCGCGCCGGGTCGTCCAACTCGCCCAGGGCCATCAGAAATGTCCCGAGCGCCCGCAGCGGATCTTCGGAAACGGGGGCGGCCCCGGCGGACGGGGC
>JAKPUV010000610.1 GCA_029554925.1 Candidatus Hydrogenedentota bacterium
CCATGGGCTCCTTCGGCCAGGACGACGTGGACTTCTACGGCGTCTACGCCTCCTGCACGGCGGTGGAGAACCACACCTTCGACGTGTACTGGATGCTGGTGAACGACGACACGATGGGCTCGGCGGACACGCTGCTGAACACCGTCGGCGTGCGCGGCGCGGGCCGCATGGGCGCCTTCGACTACGACGCCGAGGTGGCCTACCAGTTCGGGTCGGCGGACGCCTACGGCCTGGTGGTCGGCGACACGGGCGCGGACTTCGACAACTGGGGCGCCAAGCTCGACCTGGGCTACGCCTTCGACTGCGCGTGGACCCCGCGCGTCTTCGTGTCGGGCCGCTACTACGGCGGCGAGGACAACCGCCAGTTCGGCTCCGACGACGCGAGCGTGAACTTCAACCGCCTCTTCTCCAACGAGATCGTGACGGGCTTCATTGACCTGCTCAACGACCTGTCCAACGCGTGGACCGGCCGCGTCGGCGTCATGTGCGCCCCCATGCCGAAGATCCGCACCGTCTTCGCCGTCAGCTACTACGAGGCCCTGGAGCCCTTCGACCGGCCCGGGTTCCTGTGGTGGACCGACACCGGCGACACGGACCTCGGCTGGGAGGTCACCCTCTTCAACGAGTACCACTACAGCGAGGACCTGGTCTTCGAGTTCGGCTGGACCCACCTGTTCACCGGCGACGGCCTCGGCGAGAGCAACTTCTCCGCCTGGAACGGCACCATCTCCCTCGGCGGCTCGGACGACGACGACGCGGACTACGCGTACGCCGGCTGCCGCATCTCCTTCTGATCCCGTCTGAATCCCACGCCCTGCGGCCCCGGAAACGGGCCGCGGGGCGCGCTTCTTTGGGGGAGGGCATCCCTGATCGCCGGACAAGACACGGTGAGAGCCGAAGCGGGCACGCGCCCGCCTTGTCCGGCGATCAGGGGCAACCAGCAACCGCATGAACACAAGGAACCGAGAAGATGAATGACTTCTTTCGCCGCTTTGCGGGCATGCCCCGCCGTGACTTTCTGACCCATGCGGGCGCCGGACTGCTGGGCGCCGGGGTCGCCGCCGCCACCGCCCGCGCCGCGGACGCGGATCCGGCGGACGCGCCCTTCGCCGTCGTCCACGGACCCGTGGTGCAGTCGCCGGGCACCGGCGAGGTGACGGTCACCTGGCACACCAACCGCCCCGCCACCGCCGCCGTGCGCTGCGCCGTGGACGGCGGGGAGGAGCGCGTCTTCGTGACCAGCCGCGACGGGCTCATCCCCAACGACTCGACGAGCCACGCCGTGCGCGTCACCGGCCTCGCGCCGGGGAAGCCGTTCACCTACACCCTCGTCTCCCGCGAGTTCAAGGGCTACCGCACGCCCTACGAGGTCACGCACGGAGAAACCCTCACCTCGGGCCCGTTCACCTGCACCCCCACCGACCCCGCGGAGCGTCCCTTCTCCTTCATCATGTGGAACGACATCCACGACAAGGGGAAGCTGCTGGCGTCCATGTTTGACGACACCGACTGGGACGACGTGGACTTCGTCGTCCTCAACGGCGACATCATCAACGATTGCATAACGGAACAGCAGGCCTTCCGCGCCTTCTACGACGTCTGCGCGGCGCGCTTCGGCGCGTCCCTTCCGCTGGTTTTCGTGCGCGGCAACCACGAAACCCGCGGCCCCTGGGCGCGGCGGCTCCGTGAGGTCGTCCCCGGCCGCGGCGGCGAGTACTACTACTCCTTCCCCCACGGCGGCGCGCATTTCGTGGTGCTGGACTCGGGCGAGGACAAGCCGGACGGAAACAAAGAGTATGCGGGCCTCGTCGAGTTTGGGTCCTTCCGCGAGCGGCAAACCCGCTGGCTCGAGGCCGACCTCGCCTCGGAGGCCGCGAAGGCCGCCCGCTGGAAGATCCTGCTCACCCACCAGCCCCCGGCCTTCGAGCCGGACGACGGTTTCGGCATGAGGGAGGTGCGGCGGCTCTGGCAGCCCCTGGCCGAGGCGGCGGGCGCGCGGCTCTGGCTCAGCGGCCACACCCACTCCTTCTCCTGGGTCCGCCCCGGCGGCGCCGGCGGAAAAACCTTCCACACCGTCGTCAACCCGCCCGACGCCACCCTGCGCGTGGACGTGCGCCCCGAGGCCCTGCGCGTCACCGTCACCCAGCAGGGCGGCAAACGCCTCCACGAGGAGGAAATCCCCGCGTGACCGGACGCCGCGCGGGGCCGACGGGTCACCGCAACAGCATGAGCGTGGACAGGGGAAGGGCGACGATGTCCGGGTCGGACAGGGTGTAGTCCTCCCGGCAGACAAGAACGCCAAACGGCGCGTTGTTGGCCTCCTTTTCCATGAAGGCCCGCAGCCCCCGGGTGTCCCGTTGAGGGTCTATCGTACGCTGGTACTTCACTTCCAGGGGGATGCGCCGGGTGCCGACAGTGAGCACGAAGTCCACCTCGGGATCCTTTCCCCGCTCCGGGAGATGGGCAATGTCCAGCCCGTTGACCGTGGAAAGCACCGCCCCGGCGACGCTTTCGGCGATGCGGCCCGCCAAGTCGGAGAGATGAGGGTTGGCCTCCAGCCCGTCCGCGTCCAGTGGGATCATTTCCTGGAGCCAGCTCGCGCGCAGCCCATGGTCGGCAAGGCAGATTTTGGCGTTTCCCCCCTTGCGTTTCAGACGGATTTCCAGCGGGTCTATTAGCCGCAGGAGCAGGGTGTCGCCCAGAAAACGGAGATAGTGCGTTGCGCGCTGGTCACCAATGTTGGCGTTGAGGGAGCGCCGGGCCTCCCTGGCCAGCGTCGCCGCCGCCGGGGACTGTCCCACATACCGGCAGGCGAGGCGGAACACCTCCTCCAGCAACTGGGCGTCCCGTTTTCGTCCCCGCTCCCCCACGCGCAGGTCATGCTGGATGACCCGCTTGATGACCGTTTCATTTAATTGGTCCGCCAGGGCGGCCCACTCCACATTCTGATGGGTGTGCACCAGCGGATACCCGCCGCGGTCGGAGAACTCCTTGAACACGGCGTTTCGCGCCGAAGACACCGTCCGCCCATGCGATGCGAGGTCCCTCCAGAAGGAATCCTCCGTCAGGACTCCCAGGCCGTTGTCCTGCAGGAACGGGTCCCCCAGCGGGGTCCCATGGAACAGGGAAATCTCGGTGAGCGACAGCACGCCGGACTCGATGCCGGTAATCCGCCCCGCCAAGCTGTCCCGCCCCTGCTCGATGCGCAGCGCGGAGCTTCCCGTCACCACAACCTGGGTGGTGGAGGTGTCCACAAGGTGTTTCAACTGTTCCGCCCAAGACCTGAGGTTCTGCACCTCGTCAAAGAACAGGAAGGTCTTCTCCCCGTCCCGGGCGGCCTCGTTCAGCGTCTTGCCGAGAATGACCCGCTCAAACCATTCAACCACGCGCAGGATGGGCTCTGACTGCCCCATCATCGCCGGGATTTCATCGCACTGCACGCGGAGAATCTGCCGGGGGGGCACACCGGCATCCAGCAAGTCCTGAAGCACCTGCAACTGGGCCGTGGTCTTGCCGATCTGGCGCGGCCCGCGAACCACCACAATCGGGGCCAGCCGTGTTTCCAGACGCCGCTGGATTTGCCGCACAAGGTGGCGGCGCGTGGAGGGAAGCTGGACCCCGGGACGCCCCTCCCACCAGGGATTCAACCGCCGCAGGGCGCTGACCAGGTCATCGCCGAGGCTCTTCTCAGGAAACATGAACGGCTGCATCATGCTCGGATTCCAGACTCCTCACCGGGCCAGTATATCATCCCTTGGCCGTTCTTGAGCATCATTCGCCGCCCTGCGCCGCGCGCCAGAGCCGGCGGTACTGCGGGAGGGAGACGGCGCGGTATTCGGGGCCGAGGGCGGCGAGGGTGTCGGCGATTTCGCCGGGGCCGTAGGCCCAGCTCAGGGCCATGACCTGCATGAACGCGGGCCGCGCGGCGGGGGTCTG
>JAKPUV010001106.1 GCA_029554925.1 Candidatus Hydrogenedentota bacterium
GAGACGTCCGGCTTCCGCGTGGTCCGCACGCGGGGCGCGTGGCTGCCCATCGGCTACCCGTGGCACCTGCTCGACGCGAACCGCTGGTTCCTCGACCACCGGCTCGCGCCGGGCGTCGAGGGCGAGGTCAGCCCCCGGGCCGAGGTCAACGGCCCCGTGTTCATCGGCGCGGGCACCGTGGTGCGCGCCGGGGCGGTCATAGACGGCCCCGTGTGGATCGGCCGCGGCTGCCGCATCGGGCCCAACTGCTGGATCCGCCCGTACAGCGTCCTGTGCGACGGCGCCGTTGTCGGCCATGCCAGCGAGGTGAAGGCGTCGCTCCTCATGGAGCGCGCCGCCGCCCCGCACCAGAACTACGTCGGCGACAGCATTATCGGCGCGCGCGCCAACCTCGGCTGCGGCACCATCACCGCCAACCTCCGCCACGACCGCAAACCCGTTCGGTCCCTCGTCGCCGGCGCGCTCGTGGACACGGGCCGCGAGAAGCTCGGTGCCGTCCTCGGCGACGACGTCCACACGGGTATCAACACATCCATCTACCCCGGCCGGAAACTCTGGCCGGGCACCTCCACCGCCCCCGGCGCCGTCGTGCGTGGGGATGTGGTGGACGGGTAGGGCGGTCCTTCGTCCGTGCGTGTCCGTGCCTGTCCGTGTTCGTCCGTGGACAGAGTGGACAACATGGACGATGTGGACAGTATGGACCAGCTGAGCGGGGGGGGTGGTTGCCCGCGCCGTCTTTTTGACCGCCCTTTCCTGCCTGAAGTAGGCTTGCGGCGGCTTTGGCCCAACGGGAGACCTGCCATGACCTTCCTGCTTCCCCTGATGGTGTGCGCGGCGGCGGCCGCGCCCGCGGATGCGCCGTGGATGAATCCGGCGCACGACCTGTTCTACGAAAAACCCGCCACGGTGTGGGACGAGGCCTTCCCGCTGGGGAATGCCATTCTGGGCGCGCTGGTGTGGGGGGACGGGGCGCCGCTGCGGATTTCGCTGGACCGGACGGACCTGTGGGACCTGCGGCCCGTTCCGGAGTACCACTCGCCGGAATACACCTACGCCACCATGCGGCAGTGGGAGAAGGAGGGGCGGGTGAAGGAGCTGGAGGCGATGTACGACAACCCGTACCACCGTCCCGCGCCCACCAAGATCCCCGCGGGCCGCATCGAGCTCACGCCCAAGAAACCCAAGGCCGCCTTCCAGAACGCGCGGCTTTCCCTGTCCAACGCAACGGCGCAGGCGGACCTCGGCAAGGTCCAGGCCCGCGTCTGGATCCATGCCACGGAGCCGGTTGGGTTCATCGAACTGGACGACGTGAAAGACCTCGATGTGTCCCTGAAGGCCCCCGCCTTCGGCGGCCAGGAGCCCGGCGAGGCGAAACCGGCGATCTCCATGGGCGACCTCGCGCAGTTGGGCTATCCCGAATCGAAGACCCGTTCAGGCAAGGATTTTCAGGCCTACGAGCAGGAGGGCTGGGGCGGGTTCCGCTTCGCCGTTCATCTGGCGTGGCGCACAGACGGCGGCCGCTGGCTCGGCGCGTGGTCCGTGTCCAGCACCTTCGATGGCGACAACCCCGCGGAAATCGCGGAGACCCGCGTGCGCGCCGCCTTGGCGGAGGAGGCCCGCGCCGCCCTGCGTGTGTCCCACGAGGCCTGGTGGCGGGCGTGGTGGGAGCGGACCTGGCTCACTGTGCCCAACCCCGTTGTGGAGCGCCAGTGGTACCTGGAGACCTACAAGTTCGGCGCGGCGGCGCGCAAGGACGCCCCGCCGATCACGCTCCAGGGGCCGTGGACGGCGGACGACGGCAAGCTGCCGCCGTGGAAGGGCGACTACCACCACGACCTGAACACGCAGTTGAGCTACTGGCCTTGCTACAGCGGCAACCGGCTGGACGAGGGGCTCGGCTACCTCGAATGGCTC
>JAKPUV010001118.1 GCA_029554925.1 Candidatus Hydrogenedentota bacterium
TGGTTGTTTCTGCGCGGTGAGCGGACCACGGCGGCGTTCGTGACCGCCCTGGCCGTGCTGCCCCTGGCCTGGGGACGCTCCGCCCTGGGCGTTTTCACGGGGCACGAGCGTTTCGGCGCCGTGGCGCTGGGGCAGGTGCTTCTGCGCGTGCTGGCCGTCGGTGCGACCCTGACGATGCTGTGGACCGGGGCGGGGGTGCCCGCGCTGGTGGGGGTGCTGGGCCCCGTGCACCTGCTGTGGGCCGCATTGATGACCGTCTGCGCCTGGTGGTGGTTTGGCGGGGAGGACCGCGCGCCCTCCGCGGCGGACACGCGCTGGATTCTGCGCGAGGGCGCCCCGGTGATGGCCGGCGGCTTCGCCGCCACGGCCTACTTCGCCGTGGACCTGCTGGTGCTCGACCTGTTCCTGGACGGCGACGCCCTCGGGCGCTACGCCCTGGGGATGCGTTTCCTGTTCATGCTCATGCCGCTGACCGAGGCCGTGGGCGGCGTGGTGTTCCCGGGACTCAGCCGCGCCGCGCGCGAGAACGCCGCAGCGTCCGCCTGCGCCCTGGAGGACGCCTGGCGGCTTGCCGTGGAGGTGGGCCTGCCACTGGCCACGGGCGCGCTGCTGCTCGATGAACCCCTCACGGTCTTTCTCGGCGGGGAACAGTATGCGGGGGCGGGCTTTACCCTCGCCGGGCTCACCGTGGCCGCCGCCCTCTTCCTGCCCGCGCTGGTCGGACAGGCCCAGCTTCGCGCGCGGGGCAGGCAGGCTCTGGCCGCCGTCCTCTTCGCCGGAGCGGCGCTCCTCAAGACCGCCGGGGCGTTCCTGCTGTCCCCCGCCTTCGGCGGAAACGGCCTGGTCTGGCTCAACATTGTCCTGGGCGCGGCCTTGGGCGCCGTCCTTTTCGCCGCCTCCGCGCGCGGACTCGGCGTGTCCGCCCGGCGGATGGCCCTCGGCATCCTGCCCGCCCTCGGCGCAACAACCGTCATGGCCGCTGTCGTGCTTGTCCTGCGGGGATACCCGGTTCTGGTCCCCATCGGCGCGGGCGCCCTCGTCTACGGCACGGCGGTGCTGCCCTCCCACAGGCGCCGGGACTGATTCGGCACGGACAGACACTGACCCGACACGGACAGGCACAGACAAAACACCGGAAAGACCCCTGCCCCGTCCATGCCGTCCATAGTGTCCATGCCTTCCATCTCATGTCCCCTCCCCAGATGAAAACCGGTCAAACCAGCGGATAGAATGGAAACAAACGCCCTGTTGGGCGCCCAACAAGGAGAATGAAACATGGCCAAGGTGCTGCTGCCGCTGGCGGACGGATGCGAGGAACTGGAGGCGGTGACGATCATTGACGTGCTGCGCCGGGCGGAGATCGAGGTGGTCGTCGCCGGGCTGAAGGAGGGCCCGGTCAGGGCCAGCCGGGGC
>JAKPUV010001121.1 GCA_029554925.1 Candidatus Hydrogenedentota bacterium
TGGATCCGCCAGACGGACCCGGACTGGGACGCCTTCGCGGAGAGTTACCGGGCCGCCTGCGCCCTGGCCAGGGAGCAGGGCGAGCGCCTGGAGCGCGCCAAGACCGACGCGCCGCCCCAGTCCCTGGCGGAGGAGGTCGCCGAACTGGCGGCGGAGGACGACAACCCGCGGCGCATCTCGGCCCGTCTGGCCAGCCGCTCCGCCCTCGACCTGGAATGGTGGCAGTACCTGAAGGACATGGCCTACGCCCACCCGGCGTCCGCCCTCTTCGTGGCGCGGCAGGCCGTCTCCCACGACACCGAAATCATCATGCCGCGGTACCGCGCGGACTCCCAGCTGGCCCGCAGGCTCGGGCTGGCGGCGGAGTGACCGGCGTGACATCGCCGCGCGTGCATGGTATAGTTCCCGCAGCACGCGCCACGGCGGCGCGAGGGGGGGACGCCCACGCGGCCCCCGACCGGAAGCCCCCCGGAGACAGACGCCTTGGAGTTTGAGGAAGATCCCCTGGAGACCCCGGCGGAAACGGCGGAAACGTCCGAACCGCAGCAGGAGGCCCGCCGCGAGCTCTACGAGTTCGTCAAGATGGTGCTGGTCTTCCTCGTGGTGTTCTGGTGCCTCAAGACCTTTGTGATCGAGGGCTACGAGGTCCAGGGGCCCTCCATGCTGCCGACCCTCCACGACCGCGAGCGCATCCTCGTGTTCAAGGCCCCCCACCAGCTCTCCAAACTCTCGCTCTTCGAGGGGCTCTTCACCCCCTTCAAGACCGGCGACATCGTCGTCTTCGACGGGATCGGCAACAAGCGCTATGTCAAGCGGGTTATCGGGCTCAACCCGAAAAAGAGCGAAAACGGCGTCAATGCCGTCCGCAAGGACGATCTGGCCGCCCTCGACGACCTGGTGAAGGTGGAGTACGACAAGGGGCGGGTGCGGATCAATGACTGGCAACTGAACGAGTCGGGGTATCTCGATCCCGTCGAGTTGACCTCTCCCGACCGGGATGTGTGCCTCCTCCACCCGGGGGAATACTATGTGCTGGGGGACCACCGCAGCGTCAGCAAGGACAGCCGGAGTTTCCGCGCCATCAAGGACGACCAGATCGTCGGCAGGGCGGTGCTGCGTTTCTGGCCCCTGAGCAAGTTTGGCCTGCTGTGAGCGCGACGGTCCTCTTCTCCGATGTCCACCTGAAAAGCGGCCCCGGAGCGCGCCCGGTGCGCGGGGAGTTCGTCCGTTTCCTCCAGAGCCTGCGCGCCCTCCGCTGCGAGCGGGTGGTCTGCCTGGGAGACCTCTTCGACTTCTGGTTTGAGTACCGCCACGTGTGCTTCTCCGACTACTACGCCGTCCTGCGCGCCTTCTCCGACCTGCGCGACGACGGGGTGGCGCTTCATCTGGTCTGCGGCAACCATGATTTCTGGGCCGGGCGTTTCCTGCGCGACGAGGTCGGCTTTGAGATCCACCCGGACTCCGTGGAAATGGACCTGGACGGGCGGCGCGCCCTGCTCTACCACGGCGACGGCGTCAACCCGGCGGACCGGGCCTACCGCGTGTACCGGCGGATCGCCCGCAACCCCCTCGTGGTCGGGATGTTCCGCCTGCTGCATCCCGACTGGGCCATGGCCCTCGCGCGCGCGGTCAGCCACGGCAGCCGCACCCTCACCCGGGTGGACGACCCCTCGGAGGGGCCGGAGGCCCGCGCGCTCCGGGACCGCGCCCGGGCGCTTCTGGAGGCGGGCAGGGCCGAGATCGTCGCCTGCGGCCATTCCCACGCGGCGGCGGTGGAGCGTTTCCCCCTGCCCGGCGGCGACGGGTTCTACGTCAACCCGGGCGACTGGCTGCGCCACAAGACCTATGTGTTCTGCGGCGGCGGCGCGGTCGAGCTGCGGACCTGGCAGGGCTGAGCGCCCCGGTCTTGGCAGAAAACCGCCCGGTCTGATAAAATTAACCCAGTGGTCGGCATGCCCCCCCACGAACACACGGAGGACAACCCTATGCCGTTGTTCGCGTTCTTCTGCAAAGCCTGCGGCGCCCAGTCTGAGATTCTTGTGCGCGGATCCGAGCAGCCGGAGTGCCCGGTGTGCGGTTCGGCGGACCTGGAGAAGCAGATGAGCCGCTTCGCCGCCGTGAGCGGCAACTCCACGGACCCCGCGTGCACGGGGTGCTGCGGCGGCAACAGCGGCCACGGCGGGTGCCCCATGCAGGGCGCCTGCGACCTGTGACCCGGGCCCGCGGCCGGAGACCGTCATGACCGGGGACGCCCCCACCCCCAAGCCCCCCCTCTCCTTCTGGCGCTGCGTCGCCCGGGGCGTCGCGGAGGCGCACCGGCGCCGCCCCGTGAGTTTCTACCTGCTCCTCTGCTTCCCCGTGGTCATGGCGCTCGGCGTCCAGATGGCGGGCTACCGCGACAACCCCCGGAAGTTCTTCCTCATCCTGGCCGTCATGCTCCTTTTCTTCCTCGTGGCCAGCGTCAAGGCCGTGCGGGAGTTCTTCGCCATCACGCGGGCCCATCTCGCGGAGTCGCGCCGCGCCTTCCGCGAGACCATCGGCGAGGAGGCCTTCATGGCGGACCTCGTGGAGCGCGCCCGCGCCGCCCGGACCCGCGCCCAGGGAAACGCCCCGGCGGAGGGGAAAGCCCCCCCGGAAGGCTGAGCCGCTCCCGCTATGCGCAGACCACGTCGCGCACCAGCTCCGATCCCAGCGGGCCCAACGCCACGGGCCGGCGGTCTTTCCCGGCGAGGAGGGTGACCTCCCTCGCCTCCTCCGCCAGATTCCACAGGAGCGCCGCCCGCGCCGTGGGATACCACGCGCAGACCACGGGCACGTCCTCGGCCACTACCGGCACGCGGCCCAGCGCGGGCAGCAGTTCGCGCTTGAGGGCGAAAAGGGTCTCCAGCGTCTCCGGCACCGCGCGCCCCGCGCCGCCCGCCGCGCGCGTGACACAACGGTCCCCCGCCGCCTCGTGGGCGTCGGCGTCGGCGAGGAAGGTCCACCCCGTGTCTGAAACCGTGTCGGCCACCTCAAACGGCACGCCGCAGGCGAGGAAGAGGCTGTAGGGGTTGGCGTCGCCCGCCCAGCGCGCGCCCTCGCCCCAGTAGTGGCGGAAGGGTCCGCGCGGCGTGTGTCCGGCGAGTTCCCGGTGGATGGCCGCCTGCTTCCTCATTTCC
>JAKPUV010001139.1 GCA_029554925.1 Candidatus Hydrogenedentota bacterium
CGCCAGCGTGTCCGCGTCCGGATAGGTGTCGGGGACGTAGGAGGGCTGGTGGATGTTGAAATCGCCCGTTTCGCCGACCCGGCCGCGCTCCCGCGCGAAGGCCTCCAGCGGGGTGCCCGGCAGGACATGGTAGGCGAAGAAGAGCATGTAGTCGGCGTTGAGCCCGCAGGCAAAATCGATGGTTCTTTCCGACATCTCCGGGGTTTCCGTGGGGAATCCGAGCATGAAGGAGCCCCGCACTTCGAGGCCGGCATCGCGGGACCAGCGGACCGCGTCGCGGTACTGGTCCAGCGTGGTGCCCTTCTTGATCAGGGCGAGCAGTTCGGGCACGCCGGTCTCAAAACCGAACTGGATGCTGTAGCAGCCGGAGGCGGCCATGCGCCGGAGCATCTCCGGGGTCACCGTGTCCGCGCGGGCCAGCACGGACCACTTGATGCGGAGCTTCCGGCTGTCCAGCAGGTCGCAGAAGGACCGGACCCATCCCGACATGACGCAAAAGTTGTCGTCCCAGAACACGACGCTTCGGATGCCATGGTTGCGGACGAGATCCTCAATTTCCGCCACGACATGGTCTGGGGAGCGCCGACGGAACCGGGCGGCGCCGTTGTTGCCCTGATGGCAGAAGGCGCAGCGCGCCCAGGGGCAGCCGCGCGCGGTGATGACGGTGGTGACATGGCGGCCCAGGTTCAGGCTGGGCAGCGGCTGGTACAGGCCGGGCTTGTACAGATGGCGCGCCGGCGGCGCAAAGGTGTCCAAGTCCTTCACCAGCGGCGCCGCGGGGGTGGCGACCGGGGCGCCCCCGGGGGCGCGCAGCCACAGCCCGGGACAGTCCTCCGGGGAGGTCCCCGCAGCCAGCGCGTCCGTCAGCGCGCACAGCGGGATTTCGCCGTCGCCGGGCACTGCATAGTCCGCCTCGGGGCAGCTGTCCAGAAAGCCGGGACCGCAACTGGTCACATGGGGCCCGCCGACCACCAGGGGCACGCCGGGGCAATGTTCCCGCAGGGCGCGCGCCGTGGCCAGGGCGGCGGGGGCGTTCAGGCAGGTCATGACGGACAGGCCGATCAGGCCGGGATGGAGCGCGGCCACCGCCTCGGCGGTCTGGTCAACATTAAAACGCTCCGCCATGGCGTCCACCAGGGCGGCCTCATGGCCGCGCGCCTCAAGGGCGGCGGCAAGAAACCCCACGCCCAGCGGCGGGAGGATCCCGTTCCGCGCGCGCCGATACGGACTGCCGATGGACCAGGCGTAGTCGAAGGGCGGTATGACGAAGACGACCTTCATGGGCGACCGCATGTGGTTTTGCAAATCATATGAACATAAGTTTACCACGGTAAACTTCAGGGGTCAATGAAAGGGGGGGCTTCCGCCGGGACTCACGGTGTTGTCACGAACCCGACGAGGGCCCGCTTGAAGGCGCCTTCATCCTTCCAGCCCATGGCGCAGCGGACGGGCCGTCCCTTCGCGTTGTCCACGACGGTCATGCCCTTGTCGTCCACCACGAGGTTCAGGGTTTCCATCGCCATGAGGCTGTCGGACACCAGCAGCTCAATGGCCGTGGTGTCAAAGAGCACGCTGGATCCGTCTGCGGGATACTGGCCGCGGTTCTTCCAGGCGTCGTAATTTTCAATTATGGCCCGGGCGCGGGGGGCGCCGCTGTTCTTGACTCTGAGGTACTCCTCCCCTTCCAGCCGCAGGGTGCCGCAGACGTCCAGGGGGGCGATGGTGATCTTCCAGGGCGCGGCAA
>JAKPUV010000614.1 GCA_029554925.1 Candidatus Hydrogenedentota bacterium
CCCTGCATCGCCATGCTCGCCCGCGTGGTCACGGAGGAGGACCCCGGCCGGCGCTTCCTGACCGGGTCGCCCAGCGGGCCGGTGGACTATGCCCTGCCGGAGAACTACGGCAAGGGCATCCACCACGACATCCACGGACCCTGGGGTCAGGGCGGGGAGCCGGACCTGGAGAAATGGCGCGCCTACTGGGCCGACGACGACGCGCTGTTCCGCTCGGAGGTGGGCTACCCCGGCGCGATGGACGCGGCGCAGATCTGGCGCTACGCCGGGGACTGCGCCTTCTGGCCGCCCCGCGGCGAGTACTGGATGCACACGGCGGCGTGGTGGACCCTCTGGGGCGCGGCGGCGCAGGCGGAGACGGCGGGCCTGTCCCCCGAGGCCGCCTTCCTGAAGTACGTCGCCTTCACCCAGCGCCTCCAGGCCGAGGCCTACCGCATCGCCGCGGCCGCCTGCCGCGGCCGCTTCCCCCGCTGCGGCGGATTCATCATCTGGATGGGCCACGACTGCTTCCCCTGCCCGTCGAACAACTCGGTCATTGACTGCGACGGCAACCTCAAGCCCGCCGCAAACGCCCTGCGCGCCGTGTTTCGCGGCGAAACGGAAGCCTGACCCCGGCGCCTGAAAGACGAAGCAGGCGTACAGGGGGCGCGCGTGCCGAAGACTTGCCGGGAACGGGATCGCTTCGGTCGCTGCGCGCCCTCGCGATGACGGTACTTCGCGCGGTCATCGCGAGGAGGCCGCGCAGTGGCCGACGTGGCGACCTCTTGTCGGAATGCCCGCACTGCGGGGAACGGCCCCGCTGGGGTCTCCGCCGGGCGCGCGTGTATACTACCCGGGCCGGAAGACCGGCTTTGGAGGGTGATGCCATGTCCCGCCGCGTGCTGGGCGCCGTTGTCCTGTTTCTGGCCGTTGTTGCGCAGACCGCGCCGGGCGCGCGGGCGCAGGGGGCGGAACCGCCCGACCCGCGCCGGACCGCGTTGGAGGCCGAGGTCGCGGGCAAGGGCTGGATCGTCTACGGCGCCCGCGGCGAAACCGGGACGTGGGAC